>CAYSFQ010000044.1:0-16160 GCA_964430575.1 uncultured Desulfobacteraceae bacterium | reverse complement strand
TTCCCTCTTTTTCCACCGTGGGTTTGCCGGAAGGGGCCGTCAGGGAAAGTAAAGAGCGGGTTAAGGCTGCGGTAAAAAATTCTGGTTACCACTTTCCATCTGATCGGATTACGGTGAATCTGGCTCCGGCAGACATCAAGAAAGAGGGTTCCGCCTTTGATCTCCCCATGGCCCTGGGTATTCTCGCTGCAACGGGCTTGATCGAAAATGCTGATTATGCGGACCACATTTTCTTGGGCGAACTGGCCCTTGACGGTATGATCCGGCCGGTCAGGGGCGCTCTGTCCATGGCCATTGCCGCCAGGGAGTTGGGTTTGAAGGGTATTTTCCTTCCGGCGGAAAACGCCATCGAGGCAGCGGTTGTGGACGGCATCCCCATTTTCCCTGTAAAAACCCTGTCTCAGGTTGTTAGTGCCCTAAAAGATGCCGTTAAGGTAAGTCCGCTCCGGGCTGAAATCAACCACTTCTTTGAACCGACTCCTTTTCAGGTTGATTTTATGGATGTGAGAGGGCAGGAACACGCCAAGCGGGCCCTGGAAATTGCGGCTGCCGGAAGCCACAATGTCATTATGATCGGCCCCCCGGGCTCCGGTAAGACCATGCTGGCCAAGCGCATCCCTACCATTCTTCCGCCCCTGCGGTTTGAGGAATCTCTTGAAACGTCAAAGATTTACAGTGTGATGGGCCTGATGCCCAAAGGTGCGGGACTGATCACCGTCAGGCCCTTTCAAGCGCCCCATCATACCATCAGCGATGCCGGGCTCATCGGTGGTGGTCAGCACCCCAAACCGGGACAGGTAAGTTTGGCACATCACGGGGTTCTTTTCCTGGACGAACTACCGGAGTTTAGAAGGAATGTTCTGGAGGTCCTGCGTCAACCCATGGAAGAGGGGCAGGTGGTTATTTCCAGGGCCGCGTCCACTGTGAACTACCCCGCGGATTTCATGCTGGTGGCCGCCATGAATCCGTGCCCATGCGGTTTCCTGGGCGATGCCAAACGAGAATGCACCTGCTCGCCGATTCAGATTCAGCGTTATCGGTCCAAAATATCCGGGCCGCTTCTGGACCGCATCGACATCCACCTGGAGGTGCCGGCCGTGCCCTACAGGGAACTTTCAGGGATTTCAGAAGGGGAGTCTTCCCATCTTATCCTGGAAAGGGTGGTGAGGGCCAGGGAAATTCAGGAGGGGCGGTTTTCCCGAACCAAGATCTTTAATAACGCGGGGATGAACAGCCGTCATCTCAAGAAATTCTGCCCTGTTGATGCCGAATCCGGCGTTTTACTGGAACGGGCCATGGATCGGTTCGGTCTGAGCGCAAGGGCCCACGCCCGCATATTAAAAATTGCCCGGACCATTGCGGATCTGGAAGGGAGTTCGGAAATCCGGGCGGTCCATGTGGGGGAAGCCATTCAGTACCGGACCCTGGACCGGAAGATGGCGTAGGGTAGGCTTCAATTTGATCTACGATTATTGATGGCCTTTTTCCTGATCTCAAAAGCTTTGTGGATGTGCTGGTTTCTGTGAAAATCCCTTGGAATGGTGGACCGGGTGATATCTTTAACGGCCCATTGCTGCAGCGCATCATGGTCCAGTTTGAATTTCCGGCGGTTGCAGGAAAAGATCAGGACCCCGTCGGGGGATAGAAGTCGAAGGGTCCGGGTCAGCAGCTCTATGTGGTCCCGTTGGATGTCAAAGGAGGTTTTCATCCGTTTGGAGTTGGAGAAGGTAGGGGGATCCAGATAAATCAAGTCAAAGCGGTCTTTGCAGGCGTCAACCCATTCCAGGCAGTCGGCCTGCACCAATTGGTGTTTTGGTTGGTGCTTTGGCTGGTGTTCCGGTCCATCACAGTGGTTCAAAACAAGGTTTTTTCTGGCCCATTTGAGGTAGGTTTTGCTCATGTCAACACTCTTGGTGGCGGCAGCACCGCCTTTTGCCGCGTAAACCGTCGCTGTTGCGGTGTAGCAGAAAAGGTTCAATACGCGCTTTCCCGCAGATGCCTTTCCTATCCTTTCCCGCAGAAGCCTTTGATCCAAAAAAAGCCCGGTGTCCAGGTAGTCGGTCAGGTTCACCAGAAAACTGAGGCCGTTTTCCTTAGTCTCAAAAAAACGGCCTTGAGAATCAAAACGTTCATATTGTGCGTCTTTCTTTTTCCTTTCCCTCACCTTAAGAATAATTTTCTCGTGCGGTACCTTCAATATCCCGGGCAGGACGGCCAGAACCTGCTTCAACCTTTTTTTTGCCTTTAGAGGGGAAACACTGGCAGGCGCCCGGTATTCCTGAACATGTAATTGGTCTTCATAAACATCAATGGCGACGGCATATTCAGGCATGTCCGCATCATAGAGCCTGTAGCAAGTGATGCCCTCTTTTCGAGCCCATTTGCCAAGGATTTTCAAGTTTTTTTTCAGGCGGTTTTGAAACATCTCCGAGCCTGGTTCCTGATCAGCCTTTTCACTGGCTGGCGGCAATGGGCGACCGGGTGTTTTTTCGTGCATAACCCATTCTTCCCGAATGTCAAAGTTGAGGAGCCTGCAGGGAATGGGGCCATTAAAAAGATGATATTGTTTTCTGGCACGGATGCCCATTTTTTTGGCCAGATCGGGATGGGCGGTAAATACGCCGGCCGACCAGCCTTCATAGTGCTTTTTCAGTCGATCCCCCAGTGTTTTATAGAGGTTTTCAAGATTCATCTTCTTGCCCATGCGTTCCCCATAGGGAGGGTTGGCAATCAGCAATCCTGGAACCGTTGTTTCAGGTGCTGTAAGGGCTTTTATATCCCGCGTCTGAAATAAAACGACATCCTCAATACCTGCGAGGGACGCATTTTTCCGCGCCTGAGCAATGATTTCAGGGTCTCTGTCAAAACCAAAAAATCCAGGGCAGGTTTTTCGAGTGCCTTTTTCCGCCCGTATTTCTGCTTCTTTCAACAAACTCTGCCATAGGCTCTGGTCATGTTGTTTCCATTTTGTAAAGCCAAAGGAGGGTCTCAAGAGCCCCGGCGCCCTGTCCATGGCCATGAGCGCGCCTTCAATTAATAGGGTTCCCGATCCACAAAGGGGATCCACTAAAGGGGCGCCTTCCTGAGCCAATTGAGGCCAATGTGCTCGGAGCAATATGGCGGCGGCAAGGTTTTCCTTCAGGGGCGCTGTGCCGCCCCTTATTCGGTAAAAGCGCTTATGCAGGCTGAGTCCGCTCAAATCCAGGGAAACCTGTGCCAGGTCCTTTTTCATGTGAACATTGACGCGAATGTCGGGGTTTTCCGTGTCAACGGATGGGCGATATCCGGTTTTGGCGCGAAACTGGTCGGCGATAGCATCTTTAACGCGAAGGGCCGCATAGTGGGAATGGAAGGTGTTGCTGTGATTCGCGGTAAAATCCACGGCGATTTTCTCTCTGGGGCTCATGTGGTCATCCCATTCTATCTGCTCGTAAATCTCTGTATAAAGATCATCCGGTGTTCCGGCCTCAAAGCGGGCCAGGGGAAGAAGGACCCGGTTTGCGAGACGGGACCAGAGGCAGATTTTGTATGCAGATTGAAGGTCGCCTTTGAAAAAGACGCCTGAACGGGTCTGTTTTACATGGGGGTTATCCAACGAAAGGATCTCATGATAAAGGAGTTCCTCGATACCTTTCGGACAGGTGGCAAAAAAAGTATGATGTTTATTTGGCATTTTGTATTTATTGCTTTACACTGTATTGGTTATGGTGTATCTGGCTCCCAAGCATCAGCACCACAATAACCATCCCGACCTTTAACGCAAGAAGAAAAGGCCCTAAGTGATGTTGGACTTTCTGAAAGGCCCGGTGCAGGGTAGAGTTCTTTTTAGTGGGTTTATTGGTTTTTTGTTGACATTATAATTCGAAATGTTTAATCTAAAAAGATATTTTTTTATTATGGAATAAGGCTCATTTAAGTTGTTTAACGATGAAGAGGCCTCTTTTTTGCCCCTTCACCATCCTTCCCACCCGAAATCAAGTATCTTGATGTAAGGTGGCTGAGTGTGTTTTGAAGTCGAAGAAGATAACCGAAGGCCCGTGGAGAAATAATTTCAGCGGGTCGAAAACCTTTAGAATTGGATTTCTGGAATGTTGGCAAGGGGCATCTTGGTGCGTTGACACGGGATGCCCTTGTTTTTTTGATTGATCATTATTATGAGAATCAAGAATTTTAATTAAACCGGGGGGACGCAAGTTGATGAGTAAAGGAACAGACGAAATGTCCGAAAGTGGATTGTTACAAACAGAAAACACAGATGCCGCCATTTGGGAAGACCCAGATGGTTTTACTGACGAATTCTCAGCTGATTCCAGCGAAAGCGGAGAGAATATGGATGACGATCGCTCTTTCATGGAAATGTTCGAAGAAAGCATGAAGAGTATTCAGGAAGGTAAAATCGTCAGTGGAGAAATTGTTCAAATCGACAGTGAATTTGTGCTCGTGGACATTGGATACAAATCGGAAGGACAAATCCGTATCAACGAATTCAAGGATCTCGAAGGCAACCTAACGGCACAGGTGGGGGACACGGTGGAAGTCCTTCTGGTGCGCAAAGAGGACAAAGACGGGAACATCATTTTGTCCAAGGAAAAGGCTGCGCGGGTCAAAATATGGGATGATATTGAAAAAGCCTACAAAGATAATGAAACCATCAAAGGCAAGATCATTTCCAGGGTGAAGGGTGGCCTCTCAGTGGATGTGGGTCTTCAGGCCTTTTTGCCCGGTTCCCAGGCCGATCTGAGGCCGGTCAAGGATCTGGATACGCTGGTGGGTGTTGAGCATGATTTCAAAATTATCAAATATGAACGGCGTCAGGGAAACATCGTATTGTCGCGACGGGCTGTTCTGGAGGTTGAGCGAGCGGCGCTGCGTGAAAAAGTGCTTGAGAACTTGGAGGAAGGTGCTGTGGTTGAAGGGGCGGTCACCAATATTACCGATTATGGTCTGTTTATCGATCTGGGCGGTATTGACGGCCTTGTCCACGTGACCAACATCGCTTGGAGTAAGACCGGGCACCCTTCAGAACTCTACCAGATCGGTGATACGATTGCGGTAAAAGTTTTGAGCTTTGATCGGGAAAAGGAACGCGTATCTCTGGGCATCAAACAGCTGACCGCAGATCCATGGACCGGGATAGAAGAGAAATATCCTGTGGGGTCCCAGATTCCGGGACGTATCGCCACGTTGAAAAAATATGGCGCTTTTGTGGAGCTGGAAGAGGGCGTGGAAGGTCTTGTTCATATTTCCGAGATGTCCTGGACCCGAAAGGTCATGCACCCTTCAGAACTCCTCCGTGTCGGCGATACGGTAGAAACCATGGTTTTAAGCATGGATGTGGCCAAAAAGCGGATTTCCCTGAGCGTTAAACAGCTTGAGCCAAACCCCTGGGATGTTATTACGGAAGAATATCCCATTGGTGCCATTATTGAAGGAAAAATCAAGAATATTACGGATTTCGGGGTTTTTGTGGGCATTGACAAGGGCATTGACGGTCTGGTTCATATTTCTGATATTTCCTGGACCAAGCAGATCAAACATCCGTCAGAGCTTTACAAGAAGGGCGACGACGTAAGAGCCGTGATTCTGCGCATTGATAAAGAGAATGAGCATTTTTCTCTCGGCATTAAACATCTGACCCCCGATCCATGGAATGAAATTCCTGAGAAGTACAAACCCGGCACACGGGTTTCGGGAAAGGTCACCAACATTACCGATTTTGGTCTTTTTGTTGAATTGGAAGAAGGTATTGAAGGGTTGATCCATGTTTCCCAACTGCCCAAAGGCCAGCAGGATGCAAAGGAGTTAAAAGATTTTCAGGTGGGAGATGAGCTCGATGCTGAGGTCGTGAATGTTTCCCAGAAAGATAAAAGGATCGGGCTTTCCATCCGAAAGCTTCAGGAAAGTCCTGAGAAAAAGGTCTATACCAATTATGTGAATAACCAGGAAAAGGCCACCAGTAATCTGGGTGCCCTGCTGAAAGAGAAAATGATGGATATTGATCCGGATGAACCGGAAGAGAGCGTACCGTCCACTGCCAACGAATAGATCCTGAACAATGAGAAACCTTTATCCCAAAAGGTAAATCAAGTTTGACGGGAGGGCTTGCGGGTTTCAGCGTAAATAAGAAATTATGCTGGCCTTTGAGCCCTTCTTTCTGACGCAATTTCTATCTTAGCCGTCCATATGCCCTGGCTGTTAATTAAGGGTATTCATGCGAAAGGAAAAATTATTGTTAAAAAACCTGGTTCAAGCAGTTCATACCTTCCTTAAAAAAGCACCTTCCCCAAAAACGTCTTCAAATAAAACGATTTCTACGCCACCGGTTCATGGAACCACGCCGGATAAACCCGCACCGGCTTTGCCGGTTTCCGCCAAATCCCGTGTTGATGTTTCATCTGACAGGGGGAAAGACGATACCCCGAAAACCGGTTCCAAACACTCTGGTACAAAGCCATCCCGCTCTTCCTGGAAAGTTTCCCAGTTTGTGGTTCCCGAAGTGGAAGGAATGTTTCGTTTTCATGACCTCGGTTTACCGATACCCATTATGCACGCCATCTCGGATCTGGGCTTTGAATACTGCACACCGGTTCAGGCGGAGATTCTTCCAAAAGCCTTGTCCGGGTCAGATGTCACCGGGAAAGCACAGACAGGAACCGGAAAGAGCGCCGCTTTTCTCATTAATATCTATGCGCATCTTTTAAAGAAACCGATTAAAGGAAAACGGCCGCAGGGAGCGCCTCGGGTTTTGATTATGGCGCCCACACGGGAGTTGGTGCTGCAGATTGAAAAAGACGCCCGCGGCATCGGAAAATATACACGTTTTCGAATTCAGTCCATACTGGGCGGTATGCAATATGATAAACAAAAGCAGGTGCTGATAAAAAACCCCATTGATATTATGGTGGCGACGCCGGGCCGTTTGCTTGATTTTCAGAGACAGAGAATCCTTCATCTCAACAAAGTTGAAATCCTGGTGATCGACGAAGCCGATCGTATGCTCGATATGGGGTTTATTCCGGATATCAGAAAGATTGTCCATAGCACTCCCCACAAAAACGAGCGTCAAACCATGTTTTTCAGTGCCACGCTGAAGCCCGAGGTGGAACGTCTGGCCGAGCAGTGGACCCGAAAACCGGTTCACGTTGAGATTGAACCGGAGCATATAGCGGCTGAATCGGTCAGACAACTGGTCTATATTGTTACGGCTGACGAAAAATTCGCGCTTTTGATGAACCTGATTGTGGGGCAGAAGCTGGAGAGGGTGCTGGTGTTTGTCAATCGCCGGGATCAAACGCGCCGCTTGTCGGAACGGTTGCAGCGCTACAAGATCAATTGCGCGATCCTGTCCGGGGAGGTTCCCCAAAATAAGCGGATAAAAACCCTTGAGAATTTTCGTAACGGGCGTGTTCGCGTTCTGGTGGCCACGGATGTGGCGGCGCGCGGCTTGCACGTGGAAGGCATCAGCCACGTCATCAATTTTACCCTGCCAACGGACCCTGAAGACTACGTGCATCGCATCGGTCGCACGGGTCGTGCCGGGGCCTCCGGGATTTCGGTGAGTTTTGCCTGCGAGGACGATTCGTTTTACATTCCGGCCATTGAGGAATATCTGGGAAGCTCCCTTGTTTGCGAGCAGCCGGATGAAGCCCTGCTGGCTTTATCGCCTCCTCCTCGTCTGAAAAGGTCTGCCACCCAAAAGAGGACTTATGCCGGAAAGAGGGCGTCTTCACCGTCCGCAAAACGGCGTTCGCGTCAAGGATCGAGGGCACGTAAGCCACAAGGAAAGCGCCCAAGGCCCACAAACAAACCAAAGGTTGCCGGTGTTTCCGGAACATGATCTGAAAGGCAGCAATCGCTTCAGAGATCAATAAAGGCACTTTTTCGTTGGAAAGGGTGTCTTTTTTTTGTATTCAAGTTCATGGGAATAAAATTCGAAAAAACCATAGCCATCATCATCTGTATTCTGGGGGTGTCAAGTGTGGCATACGGTATGAGCAGAGACAATAACGTGGTTTTCGTCGTGGGGTTGCTTTTCATCGTCGGGGGCTATCTAATGATCAGACGTAAACTGAAGGGCGATGCGAAAAGACAAATCCGCTGAAGAATTGCTGAGTGCAGAAAGTGGTTTCATACGGGAGTTGTCTCCTATTGAAGCCTATCTGGTTTCCGGCATCGCCGTATTGTGGGCGCTTTTTCAACTATCGCTTCCCTGTTTCCTCATCATCGACAGCACCAAGGAAAGGGCCATTCACCTCGCTTTCGCCATGGCCCTTCTTTTTTTGGCAAGTCCGTGCTTTAAGAAATCCATCAGATTTTGTTCTTTCCTTTCCGTCAAGGATCGTATTCCGGCCATGGATTATGGGTTGGCCGTTGCCGGTGTCTTGGCCTCTCTTTATATCGTTTTAGATTATGAGGGGATTGCCATGAGGGCCGGCGTTCCAACGGTTCGCGACCTGATTATTGGAAGCATCCTGGTTATTTTGCTGCTTGAATCAACCCGGAGGATCATTGGTCCAGCGCTTCCCATCATCGCCCTGTTGTTTACCGGGTATGCTTTCCTAGGGCCCTATATGCCGGATCTGCTGGCATTCAAGGGCGTTTCCCTGAGCCGTTACCTGAGCAATATTTCACTTTCCACCGAAGGCATATACGGCATTCCTCTGGGCGTTTCATCTTCCATCGTATACCTTTTTGTTCTCATGGGCGCTCTTTTGGACAAAGCGGGCGCCGGACGTTTTTTTACCCGTCTGGCCCTCGCGCTTCTGGGCCGATACAAGGGTGGGGCTGCAAAAGCTTCCGTTATGGCCAGTGGGGCAACGGGTCTTGTTTCCGGTTCCAGCATCGCCAATATTGTGACCACCGGACCTTTCACCATCCCTTTGATGAAAAAAATCGGTTACCCCGCGAAAAAGGCGGCGGCTGTTGAAGTGGCGGCCAGTACGGACGGCCAATTGATGCCGCCCATCATGGGTGCCGCCGCATTTATTATTGCCGAATATGTGAATGTCCCCTATCTGGAGGTTGTGAAAGCCGCCGCCATTCCGGCATTCGCTTCCTACTTCGGGCTGTTTTGCATTACGCACCTGGAAGCGTCCAAGCTGGGTATCAAGGGACTTTCACGGCCCGATATCCCCCGTTTTTTTCATACCCTCAAGGGGGGCATCCACTATTTGATTCCCATTGGAATGCTTTTGTATGAACTGATCTGGCTGCGGCATTCCCCTGAAATGGCGGCCTTCAAGTCGATTTTGCTCCTTTTTCCGGTCATTTTTTACCAGGAGATTAAAAAGGCCATACAAGAACAAAAAAGCATCAAAGAGGCCATCAAACATAGTCTCGGAATTATTTTGAGCGGGTTTGTTCAAGGCTCCAAGAATATGATGGCGGTGGCCCTTGCCTGTGCCTGTGCCGGAATCATCGTGGGTGTGGTGAACATGGGGATCGGAGGGATGATTTCAGGGATTGTTGAATATCTTTCCGGAGGGAACATCTTCCTGTTGCTGCTCATCACGGCTTTTGCAAGCCTCATGATTGGCATGGGCTTGCCCACAACCGCCACCTATATTGTCATGGCATCTTTGACCGCGCCGATCATCGTTGAAGTGGGAGGCCTATACGATTATGTCATTCCTTTGATGGCAGCGCATCTGTTCTGTTTCTATTTCGGGATATTGGCTGATGATACGCCCCCGGTGGGGCTTGCCGCCTATGCGGCGTCCGCCATTGCCGAATCCGAACCCATCCCCACCGGCATACAGGGGTTTTTATATGACATCCGAACCAGCTGTATTGCCTTTATGTTTGTGTTCAATCCGGATCTGATACTCCATGGCATCAGCAGTTGGCCCCAGGCGCTTTTGATCTTCGGCATGGCACTGGTGGGCATGTCGGCCTTTGAGTGCTTTGCCCAAGGATGGTGCCTGACCCGCAACCGGTGGTATGAAATTCCTTTTCTGATCGGGGCGGCCTTCATCCTGTTTCATCCGGGGGCCGTTACGTCCCTGTTGCAAGTTGACATGGGCCTAAAATATTACTTTTTTTCTGTCGGTCTGGCTGTTTACAGCCTCGTGATTCTCTCCCAAAAAATGAGACTTGGAAAAGCCGAACGGTGACTGGGCTTATTTCAGAAGACCTGCCTCCTTATAGTATTTCATGGCCCCCGGGTGAAACGGAATCGAAGAGCTTAGGGAAAATGTACCAGCAAACAAGAGCAGAGTAAGAAAGCTGGATTCCAGAAGCAATGGGAAAGTAGTTAACAAACAACCAGAAACGCGGTGTTTAGTGTCAGTTTTGCATTGACTTATACCGTAGCTGAGTGTAGGCAACAGAATAAAGAATTCGTGAACCAAATTCCTTCTTTGATTCAATGAAAAAAAAGGATTAAGAATGGTTTATATCGAACCAAAAACCCCGTTACTCCCGAACAGATGGAGAGCGGGGTTTTGTATTCTTGGGACCGGGAAAAACGTAAATTGTTAGGTTTCTACTGGATAGATTTTTGATGGAAAAATGGCTTTTCACAAGAATTTTAATGAAAAAGGAAACCAGCGCATGAGTTCTAAACTCCCTGTCAATCTTAACGACCTATTGCGTCAGCGCAAGGTTGAAGGTGATCGTATCGAGTACAAGGCGGGATGGAACCCGGATCCGGTCTTTCGTACGATCTGTGCTTTCGCCAATGATCTCGAAAATCTGGGCGGCGGATATGTGGTAATCGGTCAGAATTCCGATTCGTCAGGGCTGCCCATATTCCCACCCAAAGGCCTCCCCTCCAATCAGTTGGACAAAATCCAGAGGGAGCTTCTCAGTTATTGCAACCTAATCCAACCGCCCTATTTCCCCATGTTGAGCTTGGAGATCTTTGAAGGGCGCAACCTAATGGTGCTTTGGGCTCCGGGAGGCCAGAATCGGCCCTACAAGGTTCCGAGATCGGTCAAGGCCAGGAACAAGGACTACCACTATTATATTCGCCGATACGCCAGCACGGTTGAGGCAAAAGGAGAGGATGAGCGGGAATTGATCAGCCTTACAGCTAGAATTCCTTTTGACGACCGCTACAACCAGAGTGCCGGATTAGAGGATTTGTCGCTGCGCCTGATGGAAGGCTTTCTTCGTGAGGTGGGGAGCGGGATTTTGGATGACCCACAGGCCCGTTCGCTCGAAACCCTTGCACGGCAAATGAATGTGGCAGAAGGACCGGACGAGACCCTGATGCCAAAGAACGTAGGGCTCCTCTTTTTTAACGAACATCCGGAGCGGTTTTTCCCGGCAACCCAGATTGATGTGGTCTGGTTTCCGGAAGGGCCGGGTGGAGACCGCTTTGATGAAAAAATTTTCATAGGACCTCTTGCCCGCATCACCAGGGATTCATTGAGCTATATCCAGGCCAACTACCTTAAACAAACCGTGGTCAAGCACCCCGACCGGGCTGAGGCCGACCGTTTCTGGAATTTTCCCTATGCCGCTATTGAAGAGGCGGTGGTTAATGCGGTGTACCACCGCTCCTATGAGATTCGCGAGCCGGTTGAAGTGCGGATTACGCCTGAAGATCTGGTTGTTTTGAGCTTTCCCGGACCTGAGCGATCCATCAAAATGGAGGACCTAAAACGCGGCAAGGCCATCTCCCGCCGCTATCGCAATCGCCGGATCGGGGAGTTCTTTAAGGAGCTGGATTTGACCGAGGGACGTTCGACCGGGATATCCAAAATCCTTAATCAGATGAAAATCAACGGGTCTCCGCAGCCCGAAATTGAAACAGACGAAGATCGCAGTTTTTTCTTGATCCGCCTGCCGGTCAATCCGTGGACCTTATCGGAGGAAACATCAGAGCTGGCCATCCGGGTGAGGCCCCAAGTTACCCCACCAGTTACCCCACCAGTTACCCCACCAGTCAAAAGTTTGCTGGTATTGTTGAAAGAAAATGGGCAACTGGGCGCGCAGTTGATTCGGGAAGGGCTAAGCTTGAAAGACAGAACTCATGTACGCGAAGCGTACATCAATCCTGCTTTGAAATCGGGGCTTATTGAAATGACCATCCCGGATAAGCCCAAGAGCCGCCTCCAGAAATACCGACTAACGGCCAAGGGAAACCGGATCGTACGGCAGTTCCTGACCGGAGAGGGCGGAAGGCGGCCAGGCTAACGACCTAACATGATGGACAAAAAGGCTAAAAGCAGGTCCGATTTTCAGTCTATATGATCCTTTTCGTGGTCAAAAAGTGAAATATTGCCAGTGAGGCCTATGAAAGGAGCGAAAAGGGATTATTTGAAATTCGAAAAGCTTGCTGGGAGAAAAGACGCAGAGCATCTCGGAAATGCGTTCCCACGCGGAGCGTGGGAACGAGAGACACCTCAAGGGTATCAATGAGTAGATGACTCCCAAAAAATGAGACTTGGAAAAGCCGAACGGTGACCGGGCCTATTTCAGAAGACCTGCCTCCTTATAGTATTTCATGGCCCCCGGGTGAATGGGAGCGGACAGCCCTTGAAGCATCCCTTCGGGGGTCAGGGCCCCGTAGGCCGGATGAAGTTTTTTGAATTGATCCAGGTTTTCAAAGACTTCCTTTGTGATGGCATAGACCATGTCGTCCGGGACTCTGGATGATGTGACGAAGGTGGCTTTGACGCCAAAGGTGGCGATATCTGTTTTGTTATCGGTCCCGGGATAGAATTTGATGGGGATGGCAGCCGGTGCATAATAGGGGTATTGGCCCAGAAGGGCCGTCGTATCCGTAATGGGAATGATGCGTACTTTTCTGTTTCCCGCCGTGGCTTCCTTGATGGCGCCGCTGGGATGTCCCACCGTGTAAAAGAACGCATCGATGCGGCCGTCCTGAAGGAGTCCCGCAGCCTCGGATGCTTTGACCTGTTCGGCGTGAAGATCTTTTTTGTAATCAATGCCCGCGGCCGACAGGGCGTCAATGGCGTTCTGCCGCTGTCCGGAACCGGGATTCCCGATGTTAACCCGTTTGCCCCGAAGGTCATTGATACTCTTTATACCGGCATCCTGGGCTGCCACAAGGGTAACGGCTTCCGGATGGATGCTGAAGATGGCCCTCAAATCTTTCTGGGGCCCGGCCTCTTTCCATTCCGCCTTGCCGTTGACGGCCTGATACTGGCGGTCGGACTGCACAATACCGAAATCCAGGTCGCCCGCCATGACGGCGTTGACGTTAAAGACGGATCCGGCTGTGGATTCAACGGTGCAGCGAACACCGTAGGCTTTGCGCTTTTTGTTAATCATTTTGCTGATGGCGCCGCCCGTAGGATAATATACCCCCGTAATCCCTCCCGTACCAATGGTGGCAAATCGGGTTTTCGCATCCAGCCGGGACGGAAACAGGCCGGCGGTAAGGATTGCGCCGAAACAAATTAATGTAATCGTTACAATTGTTTTTTTCATGGTAGGCCTCCTTATTGGTTTTTTGTTTATGAATTTGGTTATCCTGTCCTGTTCTTACCACCGCGGGTCAGAAAGGCGTGCACCTTTGGGTCTTCGCAGTCCGTTTTCAGCCGTTTGGGGTCCCCGTTGGCAATCATGGTGTGTGTGTCCCCATCCAGGTAAACACAGTTGTCGGCCACCGAAAAAATGCTGGGCAGTTCGTGGGTCACCAAGACCATGGTGGCGCCCAGACTGTCTCTGAGTTCAACGATGAGATCATCCAGCAGTGAGGACGTCACGGGGTCGAGGCCGGCAGAGGGTTCGTCAAAGAAAAGGAATTCGGGATCCAGGGCCAGTGCACGGGCCACACCCGCCCGTTTCCGCATGCCCCCGCTGATTTCGGAAGGGTAGTAATCTTCAAAGCCGCTTAACCCCACCAGGGCCAGTTTCAAAGAACACACCTCTCTGATTTCCTGAGGGCTAAGGTCGTAGAATTCCCCCAGGGGCAGCCCCACATTTTCGGCCAGGGTCATGGAACTCCAAAGCGCCCCGCTCTGGTAAACGATGCCGATGTTTCGGGCCATTTGGTCTCTCACCGCCTGTCCCGCTTCCCACAAACTGACATCGCTTAGAAAAACCTGACCCTTTGCGGGCGCCTTGAGTCCGGTAAGGCAGCGCATAACGCTGGTTTTACCGCAGCCGCTGCCCCCCATGAGTACGAAAATTTCCCCACGATTAACGGTGAAATTGAGATCCCGTTGAATCACGAAATCGCCATAAGCGATTTCAAGGTTTTTCGTGGTGATGGCGGGCGTCTCTTGTGACATGGTTATGACTGCACGGATAATGGCATAAAATTAAAGATTTTCCTGAATACTTTTGGCTATTTCACGGCTTAAAGCCTGAACCAGACGGCTCTGGGCTGCCACCAGTTCGTCGTAGCCGGTGGGTGCCTTGGATGCCTTGAAACGCGATTTGCGGGTGACCATGATGTTACCCTCTTTGCTTTGAAGGATTGACCACTGTGCCGTCAGATGCACATCCCCATCCAGTCGGCCGTCCATTCGAACGATTTCAACACTGACCTGGTAATCTACCGGGGATGGGCATTTGAAAGGGAAAAATGCGAAACCCTTCGCCGGAAGCAGGCGGGAGAGGTTCAGCGCCAGTATGTTGGTGAGGTTGTCCCGAAGGGGTTCCCCCCACTGGTTGAGGTCGGCCAGATGAATTTCATTTTCGCTCACCCGGGTGACAATTTCATCCCGATCCAGATAGCCCGGGATGACAACGGCATCCACGCGGATGGTCGTCGGCTGTTGGTCTTGGGTATCCCCTGTTTCAAGGTTCGGTGCGGGCACTGAGCTCAATAGATAGAATTTGGTAGGCGGGCTTATGGCGCATCCCAAGGGCCAGAGGCATACCAAAATGAATGCCAGGGTTTTTAGAAAAGGAACCAAACGGTGCATGATCTTACCTCCTCTGAGATCCGCTTTTTCCCCGGAGCAGGGCTTCGGGATGACGTGACAGGTAATTGGCCAGGGACCGGATGGAACGCGCCATCTCCGAGAATTCCCGCAGGGTATTATCCAGTTGGTTCAAAAGTGGAGAATCCTTACCCACCCGGCTCTGAAGCATTTCCAACGTTTCTCTGGCCTCTTCCATGGCCTTCTGGGAGGCTTCAAGGCCTTTCGCGATTTTGGTGGCGAGTATTTCCAGCTTTTTATCCAAGTTCTCGACCAGTTTACGGGCATTCTTTACGGTATTATTGGCATTTTCCATCAGGGGGTCCACCTGCTCGTTTACATTGGTGGCGATTTTCCTGTATTCCGCTAACGTATCATCCACGCTGTCCGCCAGTGGCGCCACACGGCTGTCCACATCATTGATCAATTTGCGGGCATCGGCCAGCGTCAGGTTAGCGGAATGGAGTATCTCCGGGATTTCCGGGGATTTAAGAATCTTTTCTAGGGCTTTTACAGCGGATATGAGCCCTTTCAGGGTCTTTTCAAGGGGTAGACTTTTCAGCGTGTCGAAAATAGCCTGGAATGTCGATGGAATGGTTGGGATTTCAGGATATTCTTTGTTGAGGCCTACGAGTTTCACCGGGGTATCCGGAAAATAATCGAGTTCAATGATGAGCTGGCCCGTGATTAGACTGCCCATGGTCAGCTGAGCCCTGAGACCCCGTTCAATGAGCAGGGGCACCATCTTGTCTATGGGGATGCGTTTGCCTTTGATCAAGCGTATTTTGTTCGGTTGGACTTCAATGATGACGGGCACATAAAAAGTCAGGGTTTTGGGGTTGTACTCAATGCTGAGGTTTTTTACCGAACCGATTTTCACCCCGCCCACAAGCACCGGTGCTCCGACACTTAAACCCTTTACGGAGCCTGTGAAGAAGAGCACAAATTCCTGTGTCTTTTTCATGAACTTTCCACCGCCGAATACCATGAGGCCGGCCACAATGAGAACCACCGCACCCACCACAAACGCACCGATAAGGGTCTTGCTCGCCTTTCCGTTCATTGTTTATGGGTCTCCTGAATTTCCATTTTGCTTATCTGTTCTGGTTTTTCCTAAAAGCCCTGTACCTTATCATCTGGTTTTCTGTCACAAAAAACAAGAAGTTCATTGACTGAAAAACCTAAAACTTTAAACTTTAAACTGCTGCTTGCCGCCTTAGATTCCCAGGACATTGGTGATGACCGTGATGATGGCAGTGGCCACGATGATGGCGACAATGCCGGTTACCACGGCCGAGGTGGCCGCATTCCCCACGG
>CAYSFQ010000043.1:0-16470 GCA_964430575.1 uncultured Desulfobacteraceae bacterium | reverse complement strand
CTACAATGGATGAAAAACGCTTGAAGGCATGAACAAAGGGAATCCCGGGGACCATACCCGGGGTCTTCTGTGGTTGCTCAAACAGGCTTTCCATGGGGACTGCCCGTCCGGTTGGCGCCATGGGAAGCGGGATCAACTGAAGGTGTTTGTGGTCCTGACTGGCGCCTGCAATTTCTCCACCATTATAAAAGGCAAGCCCTTCAAATTCGGTCATGCAACGCCATATGGCTTGAAAATCCCGAACCGTAAGAAGGGTTTCCTGATGCTCAAATGTGTTTGTGACAATGAGCAGATGGTGCTCGATCACATTGAATTTATTGAGCAGGCACAGGTGGGTATTCGAAATATCCGCTACAAACATGTCCTTTTCATAGGGCAGAAAAGGATTGGGTTTTTTATCCGCATCTTTTCGGACCAGATTTTTCACCACCCGAACCTGGAAATCAACCCCGCCACTTTCCATGATCTGGCCGTCCGTTTTAATAGGCTTCAGTGCGCCATGTTCCAATGCCACCCCGGTTGCCTCCAGGATTCGATCCCACAGGGTCCCTTTTTCAAAGGATGAAAAATTCGTTTTTGTGTTCATTTTTTCCGTATGCTTTCCGGTAAAATCGCCTTTTCCGGCCATTCTTCAGGAATAATCTGCCCTGATTTTTCGTGAGTCTTTTCTTTTAACGCCCTCAGTTTGGGACGTTTGAACTCGTGCCGCGGTGTTTTGGGTATCCTGCCGCTCAGGATGGATTCGGAGCGAAGCCGCCGGCCGAGGGTACGCTCCATGAGGGTTCCCATTTCCAGCAGCCGGTCAATATTAATGGGGCCCACATCTATACCCATCTCGTCCAGCATGACGCACAGGTCCTCAATGCTCACCAGACCTACCACGTTGGGGTCCCGATAATAGTAGGCGCCTGTACCGGGCACCGGTGTCCGGTCCACGAAATTGGCGGGCTGGCCGCCCGTCCCCCCGAGAGTCCCTTCAAAAATCTGTACCCCTGCCTGAAGGGCGGCGAGAACATTGGCCAGACCCCAGCCCCGGGTTACATGGAAGTGGCCCACGTGAAGATCCGGGTTGGGAATCTGATCCAGCACCATGGAGAAATACCGATAGACCTGATCAGGCGGGGCACTTCCGTCATGGTCCGCATGTTCGATATCATGGGCCCCGATGCTCAGCCACCGCTTGGTGAACTCAACAGCATCCTCCAACTGCGTGGGGCCGCAAATAGGGCTTCCCCAGATGGTGCTGACGGTACCGCACATTTTGATGTCCGCATCCCTGCATTTACGGATACAGCGCTCCGCTTCCCGCCAGTACTGGGGCAGGGTGGTACCGCTGTTGGCAAAATGGTGCTCTTCATCCGTGGACACCATCATGAGCACGCGGTCCGGTCCACGACCCTGCTCTTTGAGTCTAATGGCCCGGTCCACGGCTGCTTCCCGAATGGTCACGGCGGTCCATTCGATTTGGGAAGGATCAATATCTCGTTTGGCCAGCCGGTTATGGAAAATATCAGATCGAATCCCTTCAAGGACCGCCTCGGCATCCCTGAACTGGGGCATGATGCGGGCATTTCCCAGGTTGGTGACCTCCATGCGTCGAACCCCGGCAAAAGCGAGTTCCTGCAAGTAGTATATTTTGGCTTCGGTTGGGATAAAAATTTCTTCATGTTGAAATCCATCGCGAATGGTGATGTCTCCCACATGCACTTTTTTAGGCATCCTGGGATGGTGGCTGAACATGTCGTGGTTGTTCATTGGGTTCTCCTCATGTTACTCACGCAAAGCCGCCAAGACGCAAAGAAAAATATAAAAACTGCCCAATAAACTTCGCGGCTTTGCGTGAGACCTTTTCTGTTACGGTTCTCTGAAATCCGGAACCCGTTGTTCCAGCATGGCTGTTAAGCCCTCAATGAATTTCGGGTCCCTGTAAAGGGCTGCGTCGGCCTTCAGTTCATCCTGAACAAAACGTTCCTCGTTATAGGTTGAGGAGCCCAGGGTATTGAGCAGACCTTCCAGTGCGGCAATGGATTGGGGCGCCAAGGGCCGACCCAGCTGGGCAATCTCCTTTTGAACATCCTTCAACAGTTGATTTCGAATATGGGCATAATTATCGGGATTCGTTCTTATTTTGACTTCAATGGCAATATCTTTTCGGGAGGCCAGCAATTTGCGATTTTTTCGGGAAACGGAAGGGATCTCGGCTTTTTCGCACGTGGCCAGTTCCAATGCCCGGGGAAGTAAAACAAGTCCGGTGTTGTAATCGTGTTCTTCAAGGAGCAATTGATAGTCTTGGTTGTTGCCATTGATTTTCTTTGGAAAAGGAAGATTAACGGTTACCACATCGTTGTAAATTCCGATTTCTTTGAGCTTTTCGGCGTGCACAACCCGTGCGGTTTTGGTCATGAATTCGGCATTTTCAAGGCCCGCTTTGGTCAAAACCCTGGCCATACCCGCCCAGCCCGGGATAATGCCGATCATGGCCTCGCTGAAACACATGCCGCTTCTGGAATCGCCCACCAGGACATCACACATGAGTTGAATTTCAGCGGAGCCCCCGAACCGAAGTCCTCCCCCGCAGACACTCAACGCCCGAGCGTGCCGAGCGATGGTTCTGATTTTATTGTAGAGAACGATCCCTTTTTTAAGACGGGCCTCACCCCAACTGAATAGTCTGTCCATTTCGTGGGCAGATGCGCCCGATAAACGCATTTCTTCTTTTGCCTGGAGGCTTTCTTGAAGTTTCCCCAGGCTTTCTTTCAGGTCTCCCCCCGAATGAATCGGATCATTGGGACCATAGAGAATGAAATAGTTCAGATGTTTCAACTCCCCCATAACACGGTCCAGAGCTTCATGAAACGCATAAAGTGCGGTGGTCCCGATCTGATGCAACGGAGGATTATGATAATACAGAATTGCCCCTCGAACCCCATTATAATTAACCGCATCAATGGCCAGATAGGCGTTATCCCTGGTCCACTCATAAATGATACCGGTATTTTCATAACCATGGATGACATCGGCGCTTCGCACCAGCTTACCAAAAGCTTTCAAGTATGAACTCCTTGTGAATCATATCTTTTCTGTTGACCCCACACTTAGCGCCCGTAATGCTACACGGGGCAGTAGATCAAATCAGCGTTTTGATTCTCATATCCGAGCGGTTTTGTCAATATTCGAAAATCAGATAATTTATCTGATATAATTTTCGTTTGAGGGTATTGAGGTAATTTGTGTTGACAAGAACTCGTAATAATTATAAATTGTTATACGATAAATTCCAGAAGCCCGTTTAGACTTTGACCATGGAGATCATGCTCAGAAGATGGGGCAACAACCTTTTTATGCGTATCGGAATGTCATGGAGATAGAAAAACTCAAAAGAGAGCTCCGTAAGGCTCATAGGAAGATTTCGGACATGGCCACGCTGGATGAGTTGACCGGCCTTTTTAATCGTCGGTACTTCATGGAAGCCCTGGAGCGGGAACGGGGGCGGGCCGAACGGCACGGCAAAGACCTTTCCCTCTGTATGATGGATCTGGATTTGTTCAAACGCGTTAATGACAAGCTGGGGCATACGGCGGGTGATCTTGTTCTGGCGGATATGGGGAGAATTATCAGGGAATGGTCAAGACAGACCGATCTGCCCTGCCGGTACGGGGATGAGGAATTTGCGGTGATCCTTCCGGAAACCGCTCTCGAAGGGGCCAGGGTTGCCTGTGAAAGACTGCGCCAGATGGTGGAGGACAACAAGGTGCAATGGCGGACCGGTCCCATTCAAATTACCATCAGTATCGGCATCACCCAGAACAGAGCCGGTGTTAAGAATTCCATTCGCAAGCTGATCGATCGGGCGGATGAGGCGCTGTGTCGAGCCAAAGAGGCAGGCCGCAACCGGGTAGAAGTCCTAAATGGTGGTTGAGTTGGGCTGGGAGGTAGGTAAAGCAATTGCTAATCTCCCGTAGACCGGTGTTCAATCTCTATTCTTGTGGTTTTAATGAGCGCGGCGTATTCACTTTCAGGGTGCCAGAGCGGTCCTTACGGCGCCTGTGAAACGGAAAAAACGTTCTGTTTTTTTCCTTATACCCCGCCCTTCATATGAGGTAAACATCGTTTTTCTCAATCCCTTTGTAATTTCAAGCTGTACACCTCTACCGCTGATACATCGGTTGCACAAATTTTCGGGATTTTCACCCTTCAAAGCCGGTTTTGCACTGATTTCAGCGTTAAAACCGGCCCGACAGAGGGTTTGGTGTATCTGAGATTTAAGTTCGCTGTGCCGTCCGCCAACATGAACAACCGACGCTTCTCCGCGGCAGCCGTGTATGGTGATGACCGTTTGTGCGGCCAGGGTAATTTTCAACGCGTCCGGCACATCAAATCGGGTGCTCGTAATATGCAAGTTTCGATTTCCGGTTTTTTTGATGCCCTTAAAAGCCCAGAAGGTGTGGTCCGGATCGGCGATAGATTGAGCTATGGGGTCTGTGCCAAATTCTATGCCACCGCCGTGAGGGGCCATAATGGCAATGGAAGAGGCTCCTTTTCTCCAGTCGATGCGGTAATCCTCGCCAAAGGTTTCATATTGCTGGAGTTCGGCAAAACAACGGTATCGATCCAATACTTTCGCCTTTCTGTTGAATTTTCCAAGCACCTGATTTTAGCCCACATGCGCTGGATGCGCAACCAAATGATAAGTTGACTATAGTCATTGACTACGGTAACTTTTTTAAAAATAATCTGAAAGGAACTGGGTAAGAATGAATCAAACAATCCCGATCACTAGATTCAAGGCGACATGCCTTCGCTTACTGGATGATGTCAACAAAACCGGACAGCCCTTATTAGTGACCCGGAATGGGGAGCCCATCGCTCTGGTCAGCCCACCTCCTCCCCCTCCAAAAACGGATTCCTGGCTGGGCTCCATGAGGGACAAGCTTAAAATTGTGGGTGATGTGGTATCACCAGCCTCAATTGAATAACGAGACTTTTTTCATATTTGAATTACCCATTTCTAGTTTTTGGAAGAGAAAAAATGCCGCTGCTCACACAACAGCAATTCCTGAAGCGCATGGGGCTGACAACGGCCAAAATGCCGATTCATTGTCAGCCCCCGGCCACGGTTCTGTTCAGGGTGAACGGGCGGGATGCGGTTTTCCCCGATGACCGCGAAATAAACCTTCTGGAATTTCTCCGGCGGGATCTGGGATTGCACGGCAGCAAGTACGGGTGCGGTGTGGGAGTTTGCGGTTCCTGTACGGTCCTTATAAACGATCGCCCCATCCGGTCCTGTGTGGTGAATCCCCGGCATCTGGAGGGGATGAACGTCATCACCATCGAGGGGATTGAACGATCCGGGAAAGGTTCGGAAGCAATAGTGCGGGTGCAGAGGACCTTTTCTGACCTGGGGGTGTTCCAATGCGGTTACTGTGCGCCCGGGTTTGTGTTGAGCGCGGGTTGCCTTTTAAGAGACAACCCGGATCCCACGGAAAAGGAGATTCGGAGGGGGCTTCATGGAAACCTCTGCCGTTGCACCGGATACCAGAAGATTATTGAATCGGTACGGGCCGCAGCAGACCCCCATTTCAAACGGCACCTGCTGAAACAACCCAGCTATAGTTTTGCTGGCGTGGACCCGGTATCAGAAAAGAAAGTAACAGGTGAGTTGCTTTACACCCGGGATCTTCATATGCCGGGTCAACTGTGGGCCAAAATAGTCTGGAGTCGTTTTCCAAGGGCTCGGATTTGGGCAATTGACAGGGCCTCCGCTGAAAAAGTGAACGGGGTAATCCGTGTTATCACCCATGGGGACTTGCCCGGGGAAAAAACATTCGGTGTGATCTTTTCCGATCAGCCGGTACTGGTTAAAACTGAAGTCCGCTCCGTAGCAGATGCCGTTGCGCTGGTGCTGGCGGAAACGCCGGAAGCCGCAGAGGACGGGGCAAACCGGTTAAAGGTGGATTACGAACCCTTAAGTGGGGTTTTTGACCCCATGATATCCCTTGCCCCCGATGCCCCTCGGTTAACGTCCAAAGGCAATATCGCCCACCATTTGACCTGCCGGAAAGGGGATATTGAAAAGGGACGGGAAATGGCGAAAGTGGTGATCAAGGGCCGGTACCGAACCCCCATAGTAGATCCGGCGTTCATGGAACCGGAGGCCTGCCTCACCTATTTGGACCCGCATAAGACCCTGGTGGTGGCAACGGCCAGCCAGGCGCCCATCAGCTATCGGGACCAGATCGCAGCCGTCTGCAAGCTGCCCCAGGATCGGGTCCGGCTCAGGACGCTTCCTGCCGGCGGGGCTTTCGGCGGACGTGGTGATCTATCCATCCAGCACCTTTGTGCTCTGGGAACCCGTTTGACGGGAAGACCCGTGCGTCTGGGGTTGACCAGAGAAGAATCCATGCGGGTTCACAGCCACCGGCACCCTTTTATCTTGGACTATGAAACCGGTGCCGACGGGACGGGCAGGCTTACCCATTGTGTGGTAAGCGGAACTGCAGATGCCGGTGCCTATCATTCGGCCACCCTTGCGGTGGTGGAAAATGCCGTTGTTTTTGCCACCGGACCCTATGAGTTAAACCATGTGGACGTAAAGGTCACCGCTGCCTATACCAACAACCCCACATCGGGTGCCATGCGTGGTTTCGGGGTTCCGCAAGTGTGTCTGGCCATGGAATGCCAGATGGACCGGCTGGCCCGCCGACTGGGATTGGATCCCCTGGATGTGCGCATGAAAAATGCCCTGGAAAAGGGAAAAGCCTCCCAGTGGGGGCAGGTCATGGGTCCCGATGTGGGGATCAAAGCATGCCTGGAATCCCTTTTGCCGGTGATGAAGACCATGAGAACCGACATGCCGTTTTCAAGCGGGGAAAAGCTTGGGATCGGCATCGCCGCCGGGTATAAAAACAGCAGCACCCCCACCATGATTCCCGAGGGGAGCACGGATGTGACCCTTCGCCTGAGTGATGACGGGATGATTGAAGTGTATACCGGGGGATGCGAAGTGGGCCAGGGTCTGGTGGATGCTTTGAGCCGTATTACGGCCCAGGCGCTGGATATGCCCCAAGCGTTGGATTTGCCCGTGCCTCGTATTCGGATTATCCCTGGTTCCACGGATCATACCACATCACGCATGCTCACCAGCGCCAGCCAGCAGGTATTTCTAACGGGCGGCGCCATCTTGCGGGCCGCGGTGGAGTTCAAGAAGCAACTATTCCAATCAGCGGCCCAAGTTCTTCAAAAACCTTTGGGTTCTTTGGTATTGAAAACCGATGGGGTAGGGGAGAATAACGGGGTATTCATTTCCTTCGAGAAACTGGCGAAAAAATGTGTGAGCTCCGGTCAATTGCCCTCCGTTCACGAGATCTATACGCCTCCGGTGAAAAACATTTTTCCCCCTGAAATTGTCACGGAAATTGGATCCAACCAGCGCATTGTGCCCTCACTGGGTTATGTGGCTGCAGCAATGGCGGTGGCGGTCAACGAGAAAACCGGGCGTGTTCGCGTCTTAAAGGTGGCTTTGGCCCAGGACGTGGGCAAGGCCATCAATCCATCCGGGATCGTGGGACAGGTGCAGGGGGGCGTGGCCATGGGTCTGGGCTGGTGTTTCAAGGAGCGGATCAACCTGGCGGAGGGTGTCATTCAAAATGATAACTTTGACCGCTATCACATGCCGCGCACCACAGATACGCCCCCCATTGAAACCATTATCGTGGAAGTGCCGGATCCTTTGGGACCCATGGGCGCCAAGGGAATCGGTGAATTGCCCGTTGTACCCATTGCACCGGCGGTGCTCAACGCCATCAGGGATGCGGTGGGTGTGGATCTTGAGGAAATACCCGTAAGGCCGGAAGATATTAAACAAAAAGTTCCATGAATTCAAATCGGGTGCCGTCAAACAACCCCCGGTCGCTCAACTTAATCTCCGGAATGACCAGAAGCGCCATGAAGGAGAGGGTCATGAAGGGTGCTCGCAATTTTGACCCCATCTCTTTTGCCAGGGTGTCAAGCCGGGTATATCTGCCGGCGACCGTCTCGAAATCTTCATCACTCATGAGTCCTGCAATGGGCAGGGGCAGGATTTCCCGAATGTTTTTCGTTTCACACACCGCACAGATGCCCCCCTTGTTGGCGATGATGAGGTTTACAGCGCTGCAAATCTCCTCATCGGTGGTTCCCACGGCGATAATGTTGTGGGAATCATGGGCAATGGAACCGGCGATGGCGCCGTGTTTCAAACCGAAGTTTCGGGCAAAACCGATGGCCGGCTTCCGGTCTTCATATCGATTGACCACAGCGATTTTGAGGATGTCTTTTTCGAGATTGCATGTAAGATAGCCGTTTAAGGATGCCAATGTGTCAGAGGATTTTCGCGTGATCAGCTGACTGTCGATCACATCTATGATGTGGACCGGGCGGTTTTTATGGGGCACGGAAAAGTCTTCTGGTTTCTTAGGGGTCGCGGCAAACCGGTTGATGACTCCGGCCGGTTTCCAAGGCAGTCGACTCCGGCCATTCTCCGCGACAATTTCCCCCTGAATCACCGTCTGGCGAATCTGCAACCGCTCAAAATCATCGATTACCAGAAAATCCGCGGAGTCTCCCTTTTGCAGTCGTCCCACATCCAGCCCATAATGGGCCACCGGATTGATGCAGGCCATCTGGAGGACTTTCATTTTATCCAGGCCCGTATCAAGAGCGCGTTTTACCAGGTCGTTGATATGCCCTTTCTGAAGATCATCCGGGTGTTTATCGTCTGAACAGAACATGCAGTTTCTGTAGTGCACATCCGCGATGGGGATCAGGTCGTCGAAATTTTTCACGGCAGATCCTTCACGGATCAGAATTTTCATGCCCAGGGAAAGCTTTTCAAGTGCTTCCTCCATTGTGAAGCACTCATGGTCCGTTGTAATCCCTGCGGCAATATATTTCTTGAGATCATCACCACCTAGCCCCGGAGAATGCCCGTCAATGGCTTTCTGGTGAGCTTCGGCCATCTCCAGTTTTTTTAAGACTTCCGGGTCGTCATAAATAACACCCGGAAAATTCATCATTTCCCCCAGGAATTTGATTTCGGGCATTTTAAGAAGGGTTTCCGTGTCTTCCAGGGTCAGCTGCGCCCCACTGGTTTCAAAAGTGGTGGCCGGAACGCAGGAAGGGGCGGAAAAGTAGAATTTCATGGGAACCCCGACAGCATTTGCCATCATATATTGTACACCCTGAACCCCCAGCACATTCGCGATCTCGTGGGGATCGCCTACGGCGGCAACCGTACCGTGGGCCAGGGCGATGCGTGCAAATTCCGAAGGCGGCATCATGGAACTTTCAATGTGGACGTGAGCGTCAATGAACCCGGGCGTTATGAAGTTTTGATAGGAACGGTTATCATGTTGGATATCATGGATTTTCCCATCCTTGATTTCAATGGTTCCCGGGAAAATCTCGCCGTTCGCCACGTCCACAATATTTCCGGAAAAGGTTTTCATATGTTGCCTCCAATCCGGCCGTCGTAGCCACTTTGGCGGAGTCGGCTTGACGATTACATGGGTACAAAATCATTGGCCGCCCAGTAGTCATCTTTCAGGATGTCCAACTCATTTTGAAAAGCCTTGTAATGCCCCTGTTCCCAGTCGGCAAGCTCATTATAAAACTGTTTGGCTTCCGCTGAGTCCGCTTTTTCAGCGCAAGAGCGGTAAAAGGTCATGGCTTCCAGTTCAAGTTTCATGCCGATGGTCAAAACACTAACTTCGTAGTGGCTGTCCTTGATTCGATCTTTGATGGCGGCACTGAAAATAGGGCTCTCACCTTCATTTTCGGCCTTCTTGATGAATGCCTTGGCAAAATCATAATTTCCCTTTTCCAATACCGACTGGTACTGATGCCGCAAATACTTAAAGTGGCCCATTTCTTCCTGGGCCATCTCAGACAGGGTCTCTTTTGCTTTTGGGTCCGCCACGTTCTCTGCAGCGTTCTTGTAGAAATTATAGCCTGTCAGTTCCGCCTCCATGGCGATTTTCAGTCCATCTAAAATTTCCTGGTTATCTCCCATTTGATTTCTCCTTAAAAACCCATCAATTTGTATTTTGTCCTACCAGACCTTTATTAACTCATATTATGGCTTGGCGATTCGAATGTTGCAAGCTCTTTTCAGCTCATCTCCCCCTGTTGCAACTCATACCCTGATTTGAGCGACAATCGAGCAGTTGTTCACAAAACAAAGAGAAAATGATAGAGTGATGAAGATGGCATGATCTTTTTTATCGCGCCTGGATCTTTTGAAATCGGATGGCCTGTGGAATTGAACCTGGCGCATTGATTTAGAAGCAGGGATTGTCAAGATGAAAAATTCATTTTGGTTTCAGGCACTGAAGCAGGGCTGGCATGGGTTCAGATTGATGTGGGTGCCCATGGTTGGATACCTGCTCGCTGTTTCGCTGGTCAGTTGGGGGCTTTTGTCTCCGTTTGTCTCGTGGCTGCTCAGCCTGTTGACGGCTGGACCTGATGGCCGAATCATCGGCAATACAGAACTGATCGGCTGGTTTTTGTCGCGCCCAGGTCTCATTTTTCTGACCTTGGCGGGCTCCCTGGCGCTCATGAGTCTGGTGATACAACTGGTTGGGCTCATATGGATAGCCCGTCAAAGGGAACAAGCGGGCATTCAAACTCTAAAAGAAGCTCTCGTTCGGCTCTTTTATGCATTTCCCAATCTTTTTCAGTTTTGTGTAAGTGTATTCGTGCTTTGTGTGGTGCTGCTGATACCGTTGGTTTTCGGCCTTGGGGTGGTCTACTATTTTTTCCTCACCGCCCATGACATCAACTTCTACTTGACGGCAAAACCGCCTGCCTGGACATGGGCGCTGCTCCTGGCTGGGCTCTGGACGGTCACGTGGGCCTGCGCGGCCGGCGGATTGCTCGTGCGATGGATCTACCTGCTACCCCTTTGGCTGGACCGGGTCCGGCCGTTCAGGAAAGCCCTGGGCAACAGTTGGCGTATGACAAAGGGTTTATTCTGGCGGCTTTCGGGCCTCATAGGCCTGTGCGTCCTACTCTGGATGCTGGCCCAGGTGGTGGCAGCTCAGGGGGTTATCCTGGCCATGAGCCCAGGCATCACCCTTTTCAGTGAAAACCTGTGGGGGCTTTTTATTGTTATTTCTATTTACCTGGCCCTGACCACAATTTCCAGCCTTGTCATCCATTTTGTGGGGGCGGGCTGGATTGTATGTACACTGATGGCGTGCTACCGGGAGCATTCCTTATCTCTCTTTGACCATACACCTCCGAAGGTATTGCCTACACCGGTTCAAAAGCGTTCCGGCACGTCTCATCAAAAGCTGGCACGCTGGATCTTGTTGGGGAACCTCGTAACCTTGATGGCCATTTCCATTGGCTTCAGCGGGTGGTTGATTGAAGAGCGTAATTCCCCATTAAAGCCCGTTCTGATCATCGCCCATCGGGCTGGTGCACACCACGGGCCGGAAAATACCCTGGCCGCCCTGAAAACAGCCATTGAACAAAAGGCTGACTATGCCGAAATCGACGTGCAGAGAACCTCGGATGGCACGATCGTGGTGGTCCATGATCAGGACCTCATGAGACTGGCAGGCGATCCCCGTCGCATTGGAGAAAACACCTACCGGGATTTGTCTCAGGTAGATATCGGCAGTGGATTTCGCAAGGACTTTGCGGATCAACGCCTTGCCACCCTTTCCGACTTTTTGTCAGCGGCTTCGGGTAAAATCAAGCTGCTCATCGAGCTTAAATATTACGGTGAAGATCCCTTGCTTGCCGGGGAAGCGGTAAAGATGGTCCATCAGGCACATGCGGAAAAAGAGGTGGCGTTCATGTCCCTCAACCTCGAGGCCGTGCGGCGGATAAAGCGCCTGGCCCCCCAGGTTTCGGCCGGTTACCTCTTGGCCGCCGGACTGGGAGATATTGCGCGTTCCCATGTTGATTTTCTTGCCGTGCCGGTTGAACAGGCAACGGCCGGACGGATGAAAACCGCAGGGAAAAACAGTATGAAGGTATATGCCTGGACCGTGAACGATATGGATGGCATACTCGATCTGATGGAGGTGGGCATTGACGGGGTGATCACCGACGACCCGGCTCTGGCAAGAAAAGCGGTGGAAGATATTCGCAAGCTTTCGGCCATGGAACGCCTCCTGTTCAAGTTCAGGCATGTGTGGGATTGAACCAGGCTGAGGAGAGTGTAAAGTACGTAATGAAGATCAGTTATCGAAAGGAGATTCCTATGATAAACCATTCTTACAAAGCCTATGTGGTTGAGGAGGGCGAAGACGGCAGTTTTTCTGGAGAAATACAAGATAAAACCATCAGTGAATTACCATCGGGGGACATAACAGTCCGGGTCGAATATTCCAGTTTAAACTATAAAGATGCCCTATCCGCCACCGGCAACCGTGCTGTCACAAAAACATACCCTCATACGCCCGGGATCGATGCCGCGGGCATCGTGGAGCAAAGCAACACCGAAAACATTCCTGAAGGGACACCGGTCATTGTTACCAGTTATGATCTGGGCATGAACACCCCGGGCGGCTTCGGTCAATATATCCGGGTGCCGGCGGACTGGGTGGTGCCCCTGCCTCCCGGCCTGAGTCTCATGGAAAGCATGATTTTCGGAACAGCCGGTTTTACAGCAGGATTATCCGTTTTGAAATTGACCGCCTCGGCTAAGCCGGAGCAAGGCCCCATTGTGGTTACAGGTGCCACCGGGGGGGTGGGCAGCGTTGCTGTGGCCATATTGTCAAAACTGGGTTATACGGTTTCAGGGGTATCCGGAAAACCGAATGCAAAGGATTTTCTGGGTCCCCTGGGGGTCGATAAAATCATCGGAAGAGAGGCATTTTTGGAAAACACGGATCGTCCATTGCTGAAACCCCTCTGGGCGGGTGCCGTGGATACCGTGGGGGGCGATCCACTGGCCACCGCCATCAAATCCACCCATCCCCTGGGGGTGGTGACCTGCTGCGGTAACGCTGCATCCCCCCAGCTGCCCATAACGGTGTTTCCGTTTATTTTAAGGGGCGTGTCCCTCATGGGTGTTAACTCGCAAGGCTGTCCCATGAACATTCGAAAAATCGTTTGGGAAAAGCTTTCCCATGATTGGAAATTTGATGGCCTTGAAAGAATCTGCCAAGAGATATCCCTACAGGGATTGGGCGACAGGATTGAAACCATTCTCAAAGGTCGATCGCTGGGTAGAACCGTAGTTCGACTTGACCAGACGTCTGATGTGGCTTGATGAAAAAGATCAAGACTATTGTAAAGGGTGTTGTGGAAAGGCCTGGTTTGTGTGATACTATCGGGGACTCGTGATCAGGCTTGAATTGTGTTAAATCATTTCATGAGAGGAGGAATAAATAATGAGAGGAAAATGGATGATTCTGGTGCTCGTTGCGCTTCTGTGCGCCCCGGGGTGGGCGGGTGCCGTGTCGGAGGATGATTTTGACCTTGATACCACGGCGGATCTGGTTGAATTGTGTACTGTACCCAGCAGCGATCCACTTCACCGGGAAGCCGTCAGTTTCTGCGTCGGCTTCCTGGTGGGGGCCTATCACTATCATGTGGCGGAAAATGCGGGTCCGGCAGGAACCCCTATGGTCTGCCCGCCAGACCCACCGCCGAAGCGATCCGAGGTGGGGAAGATGTTCATGGAGTGGGTGAAAAAGCACCCGCAATACATGGACGACGAAGCGGTTGAGACGTGGTTCCGGTTCCTCATCGAGACGTATCCCTGTAAACCCTGAATCAACCCTTATGAGAAAGGAGATTGAAATGATGAAAATTGTAATTGCATTGATGATTGCCACCTGTCTCTTACTGGGTGGATGTGCGGGGATGAGTGACACCGAACAGAGGACGTTGAGTGGCGGTGCCATGGGTGCCGCCGGTGGTGCTATTATCGGCGCCATTGCCGGAAATGCCGCTCTTGGCGCAGCCATCGGTGGTGCGGCCGGCGCCGGCGGCGGGTATCTGTATGGTAAACATAAAGAATCTGAGAAAAGTGCGTATCAACAAGGGTATAACGCGGGAAAGCAGAGCCAATAGGTTTTCCTGATTTTTTTGTAAACCATTTGAAAAAGGGAGACGAGAGTTATGAAAGAAAGCAGAAGTTCGAAAGTTATGTTCCGTCTGGGTGTGAGTTTGTTTGTGGCTGCCATCTTTTTTATCACTACCCTGCCGGCGATGGCCAAGGATGATCTGAAGCCACAGATCCTGGTGGATCAGGCCCTTTTGACACTCAATAATTTTGTTGCGGAAAAAGATATGGAGTGGTTTAAGAATAATCTGAAAACCTCCAAGGGGATCGTAATTATTCCTCAACTCCTGAAAGCAGGATTCATTTTCGGTGGGTCCGGTGGCCGCGGCGTTGTGCTCATCCGCGATCCGAAAACGGGTCAGTGGAGCCAACCCGGGTTTTACAGCTTAGGTTCAGTGAGCTTTGGTCTGCAGATCGGCGCTGAATCAGCTGCGGTGATCATGCAGGTGAGAACCCAGCGGGGACTGGAATCCCTCTATGGTACGTCCTTTAAATTTGGAGGCGATTGCTCCGTGGCCGCAGGGCCGGTCGGAGTTGGTGCAGCCGCAAAAGGGGTGACCGCGGATATGATTTCTTTTTCCCGTGCCCAGGGGGCCTATGCGGGAATCTCTTTTGATGGATCCATGGTCAAAGTGAATGGGGACTTTGATAAGGCCTACTACGGAAAAGAAGTGAGGCCGACGGATATTTTCGTAAAAAAGAGCGTGAGCAACCCGGGTTCCGCGAATCTGCGTAAAGCCCTCAAAAAGGCAGAAACAGGAAAATAGATAAGTGAAAAACCACCCGCCGGAAATCGCGGGTTCATGAGAAGCATCCCTATTAAACCCCCTGAAGAGAGAGTATCTTCAGGGGGTTTTTTGGGGACCCCTTATAGCGGCTGGTGGCATTTGACCCGTTTCGGACATGTAAAGCTTGATTGCAGCATGTGTCCTGTTATCAAACGGGGAATGCAATTCTAAAGACAAAGTCTTTTTTCAGGGGCGATTTGCATGGCGTTTTCCCCCGTAAATAAAAGAAATTTAGACTTTCCTATTATTGAATGAATATTATTATGGAAAACACCTCGACCGAATGGATCTATTTCGTTCAGACAACTACAATGTACGAATATTTTGGACGCCCTTCCGCAATCCTTTTCTAAGATATTGAGCAGTTCCCACGCAGAAGTACCATCGAAGTCGCCCGCAAGTTTCAGGTGCAGATTATCACTGTTTTGGTGCGTGGAGATTCTAAAATTTGATGCCATGATATCGTCCCCCCTTTCTAACGCTGAAGTGCTCCGGAGGCAGGTCTCACAAAATAACAGAACCAAAATACGTCCTTACCGGCGGTTGGCGGTCTACTGTTCCCTGTTAAGGGTTACTTCCCCATGGAATGGATCGCCGGCCTGGAAGACCATTTTAATCCTGCATTTCAGTTCCTTTAGGCTTGAGCTCTTAACCACATGGAAGTCGGCAGCCTCTGATTTCGGATCGTATTTGGAAGCGGGATAAGCAGTGCATAAAATGACGGGCAGTTCGTGGTGCTCATTCCGGATATCCTGTAGGAGATCGAGACTGTTGTATTTGCCCAATTTCGTTTCCATAACGATGAGATTGGGCCGCTTTTCCTGGATCACCGTCATAACCTCAGTGCAATCGCCGATCGAGAAAACATTGTACCCTTCTTCATCAAGTTCATCGGTATAAAGCATCCGAATCATTTCGTCATCATCCACGATAAGAATTTTGTTCATTTTTATCTCCACTATTTCCGATTCCTAAGGGAGCTTGTGGGTTTCCAAACAGTATGTGCGCCAGCTGCAGGCTGTCTGGTCACAGTATTCCTCTGTACTTCGGAAACAAACAGGGTTTCCTTCGGCAAGCTGAATGCTCCTGATCAAGGCTGTGATATCCACTAAATTCCTTATGGCACCCGGTTCTCTGGGGACATTTTGTTTTCCAAACATCCGTTTAGCGCGGGCCTTTTCTTCGGAGGCGTTCGAGATATCTTGATCTGACATGATTGGTATTCCCGCCTATTCGGGTTACATCGCGAATATGTTCTATTTGAGTGAGCCCTTTGTACATAAAGTTACCAGCCTCTATTCACGTTGTCCATAGAGGGAAGGCCTCATTTTTATGGGTGAAAATCCCAAACAATGGGGATTTCTCCCATGTTTGGTCATTTGAAAAGGATAGAAAGGAGGGTTGTTTGCGGGGGAATTATTCTTTCCAGAGGTCCACGTCGATCACGCCGAGCTTTGCGGCATATCGGATCAATTCAACGGTACTGTGAAGGCCAAGCTTGCGCATAATATTATTGCGGTGGTTTTCTATGGTTTTGGGACTGATAAAAAGCTTTTCCGCGGCCTCTGCTTATTCCAGCGAAATCGTCCAGCTGTTCCGAAGTTATCCGTCCACCCGTTC
>CAYSFQ010000042.1:0-16483 GCA_964430575.1 uncultured Desulfobacteraceae bacterium | reverse complement strand
ACATGAACTCTGGGACTGATGGCGGTGTGTGCAACATCCGGATAGGCATGCAAAAAACCTCTAAAACACTGCGTTCAAAACGCATCAAACATGGAAGCATCACGTCGTTCAATTTCCGGATTGGGTTCGTGATTGACCTCAGGCGTGTTCTCAGGAGAAACTTCGGTTTTTTGCTGAGGTGGCGGGGAGGTCTTGGGGCTCTTCTTTGAGGGGGCACGCTTTCGCCAGACGAGATCGGCATTTCTGACCCAACCCACCTGACCTGTTCCGGTCACTTTCACATGGGCAAAACCCCGTTCTGTCTTGTAACGAAGCACTTTCGCATGAAGCGGTAATTCGGCAATGGGTGAACCGGAAGCCCTGCTTTGGGAAAACATCTTGAGGCCTGCAATACCCACATAATACACTCTGGGCGCATTGGATTCTTCCTGTGGCGTCAGTTCCCTGCTGACAGAATCAACCATTGCACAGGCATACAGGGAAAGTAACGCCGGAACCAGAAGAATCATTTTCAGAAATTTCATGGCGGTATCCGTCCCAAATGAAGTGAAGGTTAAATATTTTTTCTTTTTACAGGTCCAGTATAGAAAAAAAGCACCCCCATTTCAAGAACAAATAGGTTTTAGGAAAAATCCGCCACCCCCATCTACTGATCGCCGCCATAAAGATCTTTTACCTTTGCCCTGTCGAGGGCACCATCTTCCAGCAATGGCAATTCGGTGACGAACTCAACATATCGGGGTTTTTTGTACCGTGCGATCCGCTCCCCCACAAAATCGATCAACGCCTGCGGTTTGATGGATTCCCCTTCTTTCAACACACAGACGGATTTGATCCCTTCTTTCCACTTGGGGTCCGGAACACCAATGACAACCGTTGCCGCTATGGCCGGGTGCTCCAGAATGGTCTTTTCAACCTCCGCCGGATAGACGTTTTCCCCACCCGGTTTGATCAGCTCCTTTTCAGCTTTGCGCCCCGCATACCATAGAAAACCGTTCTCATCGAACCGCCCCTGGTCACCGGTGTGATGCCATCCGCCCCTGAAGGTGTATTCGTTGTCTTCGGACAGATTCCAGTACCCTTTAAACACCATGGGACCTTTCACCACAATTTCCCCCACCTGGCCATGGGCAACCGGGCTGTCATAGTCGTCCACCAGCCTTACCTCAGCCATTGGGAGCATCTTTCCCGCTGAACCAGGGCAATCATTGTAGGGTCCATAGGTGGCCAGGCAGGACGTTTCCGTCTGACCGTACATGGCATAAAACGTACCGCCCGTCATTTCCTGATATTTTTCAATGGTCTCAGGCACCTCAAGCCCCGTCACGACCTTGAGAGAACTGATATCGACCCCTGTTTTTTCATGCTGCTCTAAAATAGACCCCAGGATCGGCGGGAATTCGAGCATCACCGAAATTTTCTTTTCCTGAACCAACCGGGCCGCTCTTGCGGCATCGAATTTGCTGACATTCAGATTAAAAGCACCTGCGTGAAAGGCGGCTGTTGCCATAAAAAGACCACCCACATGAAACAGGGGCAACACATTGTAGTGAACATCTTCGGTGGTGAGATTCATAAGGCAGTTAAACTGCATATTGGCGCACAATACATTTCCATGGCTCAACAGAGCGCCCCTGGGCCTGCCGGCCACGGCGGCCGTATGGATGATCACGAACCCGTCATCGGTCGCTACCTCCACCGCGTCGAACCCCGTGCCCTGATCCAGAAGCGTCTTAAATGGCTTAAAACCACCATGGGCGGAACCGAGATTGAAATAGTCGCCCACCGACGTCAATTTGTCCTTCAGGCTGTTGACCACTTCCTCGAACTCCGGGTCGGCAAATACAATTTTTGGGCTGCAATCATTGAGATTATAGGCCACCTCATCAGCACTCAGGCGCCAGTTAATGGGCAAAACAATGGCCCCCAAGGCTGCAGCGGCACCATAAAGGAGAAAATAGGAAAGGCTGTTTTTTCCTAAGATTCCGATCCGATCACCTTTTTCAAGACCGGCTTTCTGCAAGCCGCAGGCCAACCGATCCACCGCTTCCTTAATCTCGGAGAACGACAAAACCCTATCCGCCCCATCGTCCGTCCAGGCCCGTCCGTCGCCGTAAATGGCGGCATTGCGATTTACCAGATCGTAGAACGTAAAATCGTGAAGTCCCATAGTCCTCCTCATCAAAAAAAAGGCCTTCACCCTGCCTATTACCTTTTTGCAAGAGGGCGGATGAAGGCCATTTGTGCTATTTTATTTTTCTCACAGGGTATTACACCCCATTTTTACGTTATTGTGCCACCATCTCGTAGGGATACACCTTCGACACCCCACCGGCCGAAAATGAAAAGGAACAACCGGTCAAATGAACCGGGGTCGTACCTTCCGGCACACCCTTCCACCAACCCTCTAGAGCCGCCCATGGACTCATCTTTTTTGCCTTCAGTTTGAAGCCGCCTGTAACCAAAAGGCTTAAAAGAGCAGAACGAACCGTAATCAATGTCGTTGCTCTTATCTGGTCGGTCTTTCCAGCAGGAATCCAGTATTCATCATCGTTGTTGTAGGTTACTAACTCAAACTCTTTATCAACAACAACGGTAAAGGTCATCCCATTTAAAAGAACAGGGTAGGGGTTTTTATTCTCGATATTAAAGAGAAAGGTCAATGGTAATAAAGCGCCTCTGTTGTCGCCTTTGCCTTTCGTAGGCTTCACCGACTTCGCATAATACCAATATCCATCATATTGGGGCACCATGAAAGAATCGAGGGTAACTTTTGGAGCCATAAAATTATTTTCATTGGGTTTAACCTGCTCACTAGTCGTCACACAGGATGAAAACACCAAACCAAATCCAAACAACAACGCTACAAAAAGTATCAAACTCTTTTTCATCAGTGGACCTCCTTTTTCAATTTTTAATCAGCTCAACCACCTTTTTCTTCGCTTATAATGTTTTACATCTCGAAAGTTCTTTTTTTCTCCGCCCCCCATGCCCAGATAGAAATCCTTGATATCCTCATTCTGGCTAAGCTTCTCAGAGGTATCATCCATAACGATTCTTCCGGTTTCCATCACATAGGCGTAAGGCGCAGTGGTCAGGGCCAGTTTAACATTCTGTTCAACCAGAAGGATGGAAATGCGCTCCTCCTGATTCAGCTTGGTGATGATTTTGAAAATTTCATGAATCAGCATGGGCGCCAGCCCCATGGAGGGCTCGTCCAGCAATACCAGTTTGGGCTCGGTCATCAGAGCCCGCCCCACAACCGCCATCTGCTGTTCACCACCACTGACAAAACCGGCGGTTTCACCTCTTTTTTCAAGGAGCCTCGGAAAATAATGATACACCATTTGAAGGCCATCCTTGACCGATCCGGTTTTTCTAAGGTGGGCACCCACTTTGAGATTTTCTTCAACCGTCAAATGTTCAAATACCTTACGCCCTTCAATCACCTGAACGATACCGGCCTTGGCAATCTTGGCAGCCTTGGCATGATGAATATTTTTCCCCTCATATTCAATGGCGCCGTCGGTCACCTCCCCGTCTTCGGTTTTAAGCAGCCCGGAAATGGCTTTCAGGGTCGTGCTTTTCCCCGCTCCGTTGGCACCTAAAAGCGCCACGATACCACCGCGGGGAACCTCGATTGAAACGCCTTTGAGCACCAGAATAACTTCGTGGTACTTGACCTCAATGTTCTTGATTTTAAGGATTGCCTCTGATGTCTCCAAGACATTACCTCCAAACGTGATGGTTTAAAAGGGCATTTTGACAAAAAAACCGGGTTTCGATTAATAGCCGAAGAAACCGCCTTCTTTTTCGGTTTTATCCCAAAGATCAGGCCATCTTTTCTTCAAATCCACATCCGCCACCACCTGGAATTTTCCACCTTTCCATTCCTGAACACGACACCCGGTGGCCGCACGGTGATCCTTCGCCGTATAGCTGATGGGTGCTGCGCCCAGACCGATATCGAAATTACGCATGGTCTCAAAACCCTTCTTCATGATTGCAGGGCCTGAACCCTTCTTGGTGATGTCAACACCGGCTGCATCCGCCCGTTTCAGGGCTTCCCACAGAACCAATGCGTCGCCCCACGCCTGCACCGTTCGAATCAGCCTTTTACCCAAAGGCACACCGGGGCTGTATTTTTCAGCGGAGGAAACCACCAGGTCCATATTCTTCACGTTCTGGCCGAAAAATGCACAGGGGGTGGCCCCCATGACCCCTTCAGCCGCCTCGCCGGCCAAACGGGGCAGGTTCTCATCGAATCCCCAGTTGTTGACGATCCAACCAGCGCCCAACCCAAGGGCATAAGCGTCCCGAACGGTTGCCGCAACACTCATGGTGGTATTGCCATGCCACACCAGGTCGGGTTTAAATTTTTTAAGGGCCATCACCTGGCTTTTGGTGTCCAGGGCGAAAAGAGAAACATCCTGATCAGGGCCTATGTCAAAACCCAGCAGCTTGGCCTGGTTCTTGATGGCCTTAATGGGCGCTGAGCAGTAGGGTGACGCAAACATGTAACAGGCTGCAAAACGGGGTTTGCGCTTTCCGAAATCCGGATGCTTGGACCATTTCTTGTCAAACCAGGCGGTAATGCAACTCCTGGCGTTGGTTGAATAATCCGATGAGAAAAAGAGGTTGTAAGGCGTTTTTGCGGGATTCGTCAAATGCGCCGAATAGGATGCCGACACATAAGGGATCTTGTCCTTGTTGACGGTGGGTGAAAGGGCTTCCGTATCACCGGTCCCCCAGCCCATAATGGCAATAGACCCCAAACGTTTCAACATCTTATACTTGGTAATGGCCTCAGGAATCCGATAGCCGTAGTCGAACCAGGTATATTTTATTTTCTTACCATTAACGCCCCCCTGGCTGTTGATGTATTTGTAGGCGTCCATCATGCCGATGGCATAATCCTTCCCCACATCAGAGGTGGCGCCGGTGCAATCCATCAGCCCCCCGATCTTGATTTTCTTTGCTGAAGCAACCGTACCAAAAGCCATTAAAAGCACTACTGCCAGCAACAGAATTCCCAGTTTCGTGAATATACTCTTTTTCATAGATTCTCCCCCTTATACGCTAGTTATGGAATTTTCATGGCAACCCATACCACCGACGATACGAAACATCATGTAAATGACAACGCTCACCCCCTTTCACAACAACCGTGTAACATTACACGCCGGCAGAATTCCGCCACATGCAAAATCATGTACCCGCATCATAAACGCCGTACTTAACGAAACCCGGCAACGCTAATAAGAAAACGGCCAGAGGTTGAAATAGTTTTTCGCCTGCCACCAGCGGTAGGCAAGGCCGTTGGGTTCATAAATTAAAAAAGCACAAATGGCCAGCCCGAAGGCCATGTCCTTGATATACGCAAAATCCATCAGGAGTTTCGGATAATAGTCCGCCAGGGGAATAACGCCCAGCTGAAGGACTTCCATCACCACCACCATGAAAATGGATCCGAAAATAGCCCCCTGAATGGAACCCACCCCTCCGATGAGGATCACCCCCACCAGCCAGAGGGACAGAAACCACTGAAAATGCTCAGGGCTGAGCGCTGCGGTATTGCACACCCAGAAGGCACCTGCAACACCCGCCATGAATCCGGCCACGAAAAACGCCAAAAGTTTATACCATATGATATTGATCCCCAGCGCTTCAGCGGCGATATCATTATCCCGAATGGCCACCCAGGCCCGTCCCGGTTTGGAACGGAGCAGGTTGGCCAGAACGATAATCATCAGCGACAACAGAACCGCCATCACCAAATAGATACTCAACTCGGTGTCTATGACCCAAGGGCCGATCTTGATGGTGCCCGGCGGCAGTGAAAAGGCCTGCCCCCGTCCACCGATCTGGCTGACATATTGGGTCAGAATAAAATCCACCGTGATAAACTGCGCTGCCATGGTGGTCAAAATCAAATAAAATCCCTTGACTTTGGCAGACGGCAACCCGAACAACACACTCCAGAGCCCGGCGACAACACCCGCTGCAATAATACTCACGGGATAGGCCAGTCCCGCATCCACCATGAACTGGGGCCAGGGAAACTGCAGTATCAGCATGGTGCTGGTATAAGCGCCCACCGCAATAAAGGCGGCGTGTCCCAATGTCAAAAGCCCCGCATATCCGATGAGCAACTGAACCCCCAGAGCGCCCATGGCCGTGTACCCCACCATGGTGGCCACGCTAATCCAGTATTCATCAAAAAGGAGGGGAATCCCCACAAAAACAACCAGCAACAGCAGGATCATCTTCCCTTTGATGAACTTGGTCTGCCACCATCCCTGGTCTTCATGGTAATTCTGATGGTAATCACCGCAAGGCAACCATACACTGCTCATAGATACCCCCTACAAAATCCTTGATTTTTTAATGTCATGATCCATACAACAAAACCCACATCCCCTTACACTCTTTCGATTCGCTCCCAACCCCATAAGCCGTACGGTTTGAACAGAAGAAAGACCGCCATGAAAACAAAGGGTACAATCTCTTTTACACCCCCTGGAAAATACGCATCGAGATAAGTGCCTGAAAAATTCTGCAGCAAGCCGATCAGAATTCCGCCGACGATGGCGCCGGGCACTGAATTAAGCCCACCCAACACAACTGCCGGCAACACCAGCAAGCCCAGATAGCCCACTGAAATATTAATGCCGTTGATGTTCCCCAAAAGCGCACCGCCAACTCCGGCACTCATAAACGCAATGGCCCAGGCAGCGGAGTACACGAAACGCGCACTGACCCCAAGGGAGAGGGCGGCGGTTTCATCATCAGCCGTGGCCTGCATGGAAAGCCCCCAACGGGTGTATTTGAAAAAGCACATGAAAATAATGAGCAATACAATGGCCAGAATAAAAGACCAGAGGTAAACGGGAGAAATTCTGAGGATTCCCAGGGAAATCGGTTTGATACTAAAAACAGCCGGCTCAAAAACCCGGGTATCAGATCCCCAGAGATATCCGATAAGGCCTTTCAGGAAAAAGGAAATACCCACGGTCACCATGATGACGGCCAGAATCGGTTCGCCGATGAGCTTATCCAGAAAAATCCGCTCCGTCAAAAAGCCTAAGACAATGCCCACCAGAAGGGTCAGAATAACGGCCAGAACAAAGGGAACGCCCGCCGCGTAAAAACTATAGGTCACATAGGCCCCGATAAGGGTCAACTCCCCCATGGCCAGATTCAGGACACCCGAACATTTGTAGATGAGAACCCATCCCAGGGCCACCAGGGCATAAATGCCGCCTACCATAATCCCCGTGGTCAAGCTCATAAAAAACAGCTCCATTCCCTTCCTCCTTGCTTATCTGTTTGGCCTGCTGATTTTGAATCAAATGTTGATTTTCTGAACCCGCAAATCGGTTTTAATACGCTGCTCCCGTCCATCTTCATAGGTAATGGTGGTATCCATGTGTACCACGTCCACATCGGAATAAAGCGCATCCACAATGTCCTTGTACCGGTCGGTCACAAAAGCACGACGGAGCTTTGAGGTTCGTGTCAGCTCTTCGTCATCCGCATCGAACACTTTGTAGAGGTTCACGAATTTGTTGATCTTCGCCGGGCCCGGCAGATCTTTGTTGGCCTCCTCGATCTGTTTCTGGAGCAGGTCATAAACTTCCGGCTTTTGTGAAAGTTCAGGATAGCTGGTGTAGTTGAGCTTGCGATCATCGGCCCATTTTCCCACCACCGCATAGTCAATACACATGACAGCGGTGATATATTCCCTCTTGTCGCCGATGGCCCAGGCCTCTTCCACAAAAGGGCTGAACTTGAGCCTGGTTTCAAGATACTGGGGTGAAAACGGCCTTCCGTCATTCAGGGTCATCACATCCTTGGAGCGGTCAAATACCACCAGATGGCCATCCTCATCAATAAAGCCCCTATCCCCGGAATAGAGCCAGCCATCCACCAGGGTTTTCTCGGTGGCCTCTTCATTCTTGTAGTATCCCAGAAAAACGGAAGGACTTTTGGAAAGGATCTCTCCTTCTTCGGTGATTTTCACCTCGGTTTCCGGGATGGGCGTCCCCACCGTATCAAACTTGACATCGCCATCCCGGTGGACAACGGAAATACCGGCAATCTCGGTCTGGCCGTAAATCTGCTTGAGATTAACCCCCAAGGCGTGGAAAAAACGGAAATGGTCGGGCCCCATGGCGGCACCGCCGGTATAGCAGTGTCTCAGCCTGGAAAGCCCCAGGTGGTCCTTAAGCTTTTTCTGCATAACCGCGTAAGCCACCCGGTTCAGCAGCTTCACGTGCCAGGGGACCGGTTTTTTGTCAAACCGGAGATTTGCCGCCTTATAGCCCGTTTTCGTAGCAAATTCATATATTTTCCGTTTAATCCAGGTAGAATCAATGTATTTGACCTGAACCTTGCGTGTCATGCCTTCGTAGAGCCTGGGCGGCGCAAACATCACATGGGGGCCGATTTCGCGGATATTTTCCTGGGCCGAATCCGGTTCTTCAGGAAAATTCACCGTGTATCCCACCTGAAGACCGCAGGAAATGGACATCATCTGCTCTCCGATCCATGCGAAGGGCAGGTAGGATACAAAATCATCCGTATCATAACACGGGTCAATCGCCATTAAGTTTTGTCCCATGGTCAACATATTCCAATGGCTTAAAAGCACCCCTTTCGGCAGAGAGGTCGTTCCCGAGGTATAGAACAGTAGACACACGTCATCACCCGAGCCCTGTTCCACAAGCGTTTCGAAAAGCGCCGGCTCTTTTTGATCCAGTTCCCGGCCCAGCGCTTGAACTTTCTTTAAACTCAAGAGAAAATCCTGATGATAGTTTCTCATACCTTTGGGATCATCCCACAGTATTTTCTCCAGTTTTGGACACTCTTCCTTGATGGAAAGGGCTTTGTCCACCTCTTCCTGGCCTTCCCCCACAAATACTTTGGTATCCGAATGGTCGATGATGTATTTTACTTCATCCATCATGCAATCCTGGAATAACCACACGGCAACACCGCCGGCACAAAGGGCCGCCATCTCAGCCCAGAGACCTTCCGGGCGGTTGTCCCCAATCATGGCCACCTTGTCCCCCGGCTTCAAACCGAGGCTGACCATACCCAGGGAAAGATATTTGACATTGTCATAATAGTCCTGCCAGGTAAAAGGAATCCAAATGCCAAATTCCTTTTCCCTCATGGCCACCTTGTTCTTGCCGTATTTTCTGCATTGCCTGACAAAAAGCTTGGGGATCGTGAGGTCCTTGGTGATTTCTATTCCAGCTTCAGCCATATCTTCATCTACCTCCTTGTGGAATACAGATCATCTTCACCCAGGTAAGCCTTAACCACCTCGGGATTCCGTTGGACCTCTTCGGGCGTTCCATCCGTAATCTGAACCCCGAAATTCAGCACATTGACGCGGTGGGAAATATCCATCACAACCCCCATGTCATGCTCCACCAAAACACAGGTCACCCGCCACCGTTTTTCCTCGTTGATATCCAGAATAAACCGGGCCATATCCTCCACTTCTTCCAGATTCAATCCCGCCAGAGGCTCATCCAGCAACAACAACTCAGGGTTCAGGGCCAGTGCTCTTCCCAATTCAACGCGCTTTTGAAGCCCATAGGGAAGCATGTGCGCAGACTGGTCCCGAATGCTTTGAATTTCAAGAAGGTCAATAATCTCCTCTTCGATGAACTTCCTGGACGACACCTCTTCCTGCTTGGTTTTGCCCACGTATATGGACCCGCTCACGATGCCGCTCTTGAGGTGGATATGCCTTCCCAGACGGATATTGTCGAGGACCGTCATCCCGCCGAACAACTCCAATTTCTGGAACGTCCGGGAGAGCCCCCGCTCCGCCCGCAGAAAAGGCCTTAAGTCATTGACCCGCTCCCCTTTCAGGTAGATGTTGCCTTTCTGGGGTTTGTAGAGGCCATTAATACAGTTCATCATGACCGTCTTGCCGGCGCCGTTCGGACCGATAATCGAATGGATCTCACCCTTTTTTACTTCCAGATTCACACCGGCCAGCGCAGCCACTTTACCAAAAGACATATGAATGTCTTCAAGCTTTAAAATGGTGTCGCCTTCCTTGATTTCCCCCCCCTGAACCATAATAACAGGCCTCCATTTCGTAAAATGATAGGGTATTTATGTCTTAGCTATTTTTTCTTGAATGCTGAATATGGGGTTGGCGGCCCTCAAAAATCTGCCCACCACAACATTAAACGGATTGGACCGTGAAAAAGGCACAATCACCCCTCTTGTGAAAGCAAAACAACGGCCACAGAGGCCTGAATGTGCGTACAGCATTACCCCGTTGCTATTTTTTTGTCAACCCGTTTTAAGACAAAATACAGGGATTTTTGATTTCTCAGTCACACTTAATTTCCGAAAAAGAAAATGCGGGCTAAAACAGAGAATGCGTTGTTTTAGGGATCAGGTGCTTATGGCATTGATCCATGAAGAATTCATCGGTCATGCCGGCGATAAAGTCCCTGACCATTCCCGCCGCCGGCGTTTTTGCCCGGTAGTTCTCAGACATTCCTTTCAGAAATTCTTTATAAATCACTGACGCCTCGCCGCGGTTGTCAAGATCTTCATAAAGCTTTTCAAAAAGAAGCGAAAACATGAGCCTTATCTTATATGTCTGCTTTTTTACCCGGATATTCTCATAAATGTGGTCCTGGTTGAACCGTTTCAGTTGCTGCAACGCGTCTCCAACGCGAGCACTGAAATTTAAACTTGGCCGATCCAGGCTATTGGCCACAAGGTCCTCTACCAGGTTGTAGACGATGGTGCCGTTGCTGTTACCGAGAATAGATTGGCAACCTTCAGGGATGTCTTCCCTTTGAATCAGGCCCAGTCGAATGGCATCCTCAATATCACGACCGATATAGCTGATGGTGTCAGCCATCCTGACCGCACAGCCTTCCAGTGTCGTGGGAACAACATCGACCAATGGGTCTTTTGCTTTAATTTCCATTTCTCGAACCAGGTCATCAAAATCTTTATCCTTCTTTGGCTCCAAAACCTGGGAATGAAGTTCTCCGTCATGGCAGAAAATACCATCGAGTACCTGCAGGGAAAGGTTGCAACCTTCTCCTTTTTTTTCAATATTCTCCAGAAATCGCACGCTCTGGATGTTGTGGAGAAAACACCCCACACCATAGGATTCACAGAGTTCGGATAGAAACCGTTCCCCGTCATGGCCAAAGGGTGTATGGCCGATGTCATGGCCTAAGGCAATGGCCTCTGTCAGATCTTCATTGAGCCTGAGAAGACGGGAAATGGTCCTGGCAATCTTGCTGACCAATTGCACATGCAATACACGATGGGTGATATGATCATTTTTGATGAGATAAAATACCTGAGTCTTGTCGATGTATCTGGAATAGGCCATGGAATGGAGGATTCTATCCGTATCAAGAGAGAAGTTCTGTCTGTGCCCCAGCAGAATCCGCTCTTCTTCCCTCCGCCTCACAGCATTGCGGCTTAAACAGGCCCACGGAGAAAGAATCTCCTGCTCTTTTTCGTCCAGCCGCCATCTGATATCCAATAGCCGTTTTTGGTTCGTCACTCCTCCTCCCCTCCTTTTCTGTTGCCCCCTTTCTTGCTACTGTCCCTTTTGACACCAGCATTTCCGGCGCGATGTTCCCCGTAAACTCCTTTCAGATCATGCCAAACCGTTTTACCGGTTCTTGTAATGACGTCATTGGCCAAAGATGCCGCCTCCCGGGACTGCTGGTCCAACTGCACATCCGATGGAGTGGTTTTTCCTTCCTTTTTGTATTTCCATTTTAATATGGAACGGACAGCACCAATTTCCACCTCTTCAGCAAACCGCCTGAACCTTTTTTTCATATCTTCATCCATGATGATTCTCTTTCGATCCTTCAAATTCCTTTTTTAATGAAACTTTTTTGTTGCAAAAAAAAAGAGGCAGTAGTATATATTCGAGTTCATTAAATTCAGGGATTCACCAGTGACAAACTGCAGAATGCGCATACTGCCTGCGTCCGTCAGGTGCATCCGAAGATTCGCCAAAGGCTGTCTGGGGATCATACCAAGACAGCCAAATTAGCTCAAGGGCATATTTGCCCTAAAATCACAGTCCCGGATTATTGCCAGGTGCCGCTTAAATCGCGTTTAACTTTGATAACGGTAAACGCACGAGAACAGGTGCAAAATATTCCGGGCCGAGGAAAAACCGGCATAGAGATTCCAAAGAGGATCTCGAAAAAGGAGAAAAAATGTCAGACATCAACATGAAGCAGCTTTTGGAAGCAGGGGTCCATTTCGGACATCAAACAAGGCGTTGGAACCCCAAAATGAAACCGTACATCTTTGGAGCGCGAAACGGAATTCACATCATTGACCTGCAAAAAACCGTCAGGCTTTTTAAAACCGCCTATGATTTTATCGTGAAAACTGTTGCCGACGGCTACCCGGTTCTTTTCGTGGGAACCAAGAAGCAGGGGCATGACGCTGTTATTGAAGAAAGCGAACGATGCGGGATGTTCTTCATGGTTAACCGCTGGTTGGGCGGCACACTGACCAATTTTCAAACCATTAAAAAGAGCATCAACCGGTTGAAAGACCTTGAAAAGATGAAAGAGGACGGTTCCATCAATCGGTATACCAAAAAAGAAGTCCTTAAAATGGAAAAGGAACTTACCAAACTCGAAAAAAACCTCGGTGGCATCAAAAACATGGATGAAATTCCGGGGGCCGTCTTTGTGGTGGATCCCAAGAGAGAAAAGATTGCTGTCAGGGAAGCCCGAAAGCTCGGCATACCCGTGGTTGCCATTGCCGATTCGAATTGTGATCCGGATGACATCGACCTGATCATCCCCGGAAATGACGATGCGATTCGCGCCATCAGGCTCATCACATCAAAAATTGCCGATGCCTGCATCGAGGGCCACGCCATTGCCGAACAACGCCTTAAAGCCGAGGATGCGCTGAAAAAGGAGCAGGAGTCGGCCGCCGTGGAGGAAAAAGCTGAAGCTTCTGCGGGTGAAGACGGTGGTCCCGAGGTCATTATCCTGCCAAAAACAGAAGGCAAATCCGCAGATTCCGATGCGCCGGCTGCCTCCGAAGACGACCCAAACAGTTAAATACCAGTAATCAGTAAGGGAGATAGAAATTGGCTATATCCGCGACATTAATTAAAGAATTAAGAGAAAAGACGGGCGTGGGGATCATGGACTGCAAGGCCGCGTTGACCGAATGCGATGGCGACCTTGATAAAGCAGTGGACCACTTGAGGAAAAAAGGGATCGCAACCGCAAAAAAACGAGGCGGCCGCGAAACATCGCAGGGGCAGGTTCAAGCCTATATCCATGCCGGAGGCAAAATCGGCGTCCTCGTTGAAGCAAACTGTGAAACGGATTTCACCGGGAAGACAGATGATTTCTCATCGTTTGTGAAGGATATTGCGATGCAGATCGCAGCGACAAATCCCATTACTATTGATCGGGAGACCGTGCCTCAGGATATCCTGGAAAAAGAAAAGGACATCTATGCCACCCAGGCCAAAGCTTCGGGGAAACCTGAGAAGGTCATTGAAAAGATCGTCGAAGGGAAGCTGAAGAAATTTTTTTCAGAAGCGTGCCTCTTGGAACAGACCTTTGTCAAAAATTCGGACATTACCATCCAGGACCTGGTGAATGAGCTCATCGCCAAAACCGGTGAAAATATTGTCATCAAACGGTTTTCAAGGTTCCAGTTAGGGGATTCAGAATAACAACTGCTAGGAGAAGCGTTATGAAAGAAGAAATCCTTTCCGAGCTGCGTCAGAAGATGAACAAGGCCGTCGATGCCCTTAAGAAGGACTTCCTTAAAATCAGGACCGGCAGGGCCTCCACGGCGTTGCTGGATGGCATCAAAGTTGATTGCTATGATACACAAATGCCCATTGACCAGGTTGCCACCATCTCTGCTCCCGAAAGCCGCCTTATCACTATCCAGCCCTGGGATCAAACAATCATGGGGAGTGTGGAAAAAAGCATCCTGAAATCAGAATTGGGGCTCACGCCCATGAACGACGGCAAGATCATTCGCATATCCATCCCTCCTTTGACCGAGGAGCGGCGAAAAGAGCTGGCCAAACTGGCCAGAAAAATGGCGGAAGAGAACAAGATTTCAATCCGGAACTTCAGGCGGGAAGCCAACGAGATGTTAAAGGAGTTGAAGGCTGAAAAAGAAATCAGCGAAGATGAGCTTTACCGATCCCAGGATGATGTTCAGAAAATAACCGATGAATTCATCAAGAAAGTGGATAAAACAACCGCTCAAAAAGAACAGGAGATTATTGAATTCTGATACATGACATCAATCATAAGCAAAGAAAGCCTGCCGAAACATGTCGCCATTATTATGGACGGAAACGGCCGATGGGCGGAGAAGCACGCTTTCCCACGTGTCAGAGGGCATCGAAAGGGAGCGGAATCCGTCAGGACAATCGTCACGCTCTGTCGTAAATTGGGCATTGGGTACCTTACCCTTTATGCTTTTTCGGAAGAAAACTGGAAAAGGCCCCCCCACGAAGTAAACGCACTCATGAAACTCCTAGGCAGTTTCCTGAAGCGCGAATTGAAAGAAATGAAAGAAAATGGCATTCGCTTGAATGTGATCGGCCGACCCGAAAAACTTCCCGCCACCACCAGAAAGATACTGCTGGATACCATCCGAGAAACATCCCGTGGAAGCAAAATGGTTTTGACCCTTGCGCTCAGTTATGGCGGCAGACAGGAAATACTGGATGCGGTTCGCGCCCTTGCCCGCAAAGTCCAAAACGGCGTCATAGATCCCGCGGACATCTCGGAGGATCAATTCTCAGGTAGCCTTTATACCTCAGGAATGCCTGATCCGGATCTTCTCATCCGGACCAGCGGCGAATACCGTATCAGTAATTTTCTGCTCTGGCAGATTTCCTACAGTGAAATCTACATCACCCCGACCCTGTGGCCTGACTTTGGTGAAGCGGAATTATTGAAAGCACTTTCGGAATACCAGAAAAGGGACAGGAGATTTGGCGCTGTCGCTGCAACATAACCAGAATTTTCGGAGTTGCCCATAATGGCAACCGCGGGCAAAATGCATCTGAAACGATGGCTCACAGGCATCATCTCTGTCCCGATCCTGATTTTCCTAATCGGTTTCGGCCCCAGATACCTCTTTTATATCTTGCTCTGTGCTGCCGCTCTGGTCGGACTTTGGGAATATTTCAGGATCGCAGCCCCTGGACTTTCCCCTTATATCAAATGGATTAACAGTGCTCTGGTTCTTGTGCTCTTTGTAGCTGTTTACATGCGGCAGGCATTACTTTTACCAGGCATTTTGGTGCTTTGGGCGTTTTTTCCCATGGCCCTGGAAGTGTTTACCTTTTCTGCCGAAAACGAAAAAGAAACGGCAACGCTCAGCATGGCGGCACTAATGGGACCGGTCTACACCGCACTCCCCCTGGCCCTGCTCATGTTCATTGATATGCGCCCTCAGGGGCATCTCTGGATCTTTTTCCTGCTGACCGTGGTTTTTGCCTGTGACACCGGCGCATTCTATTGTGGCAGGTCTTTCGGTAAGCACAAACTCCACGAACGCGTAAGCCCCGGAAAGACCTGGGAAGGTGCTGCCGGAGGGGTGTTTTGCAGCCTGCTTGCAGCCATGTTATTTGTTAAGCTCGTAGACATCCATCTATTTAATGTGTCTCTGGTCCTGCTGGTCATCACACTCGCCATGGCCAGCCAGATCGGGGATCTGGCTGAATCCGTATTAAAACGGAACCAGGGTGTCAAAGATTCGGGGAACATCCTTCCGGGTCATGGCGGCATACTGGACCGTATTGACGGGCTTCTATTTGCTATACCGGTCCTTTTTTTCTATCTCAGCATATAACCCTTATAAAAAACACAGGGTAAAGGCGAATTCATGAAAACGACGACCACGGGTCATAGGGTGAAAAATTTAAGTATATTGGGTTCTACGGGTTCAATTGGTGTAAATGCACTGAAGTTGGCTCGCGCCAATCCGAAAAGATACCGCGTACGCGCCCTTTCGGCGGGGAAAAACATTGACCTTCTGCGAAATCAGATAGAGATATTCAAGCCGAAAGCGGTTGCCGTTTTGAATGAAACCCTTGCCATGGATCTCAAAGGAACCCTGACCGGGAGCCACTTTCCTGAAATCCTTTTCGGCCCTGATGGGTTCAAGCACCTGGCAACCATGAACGAGGTGGACACGATTGTTTCCGCCATCACTGGCGCCGCAGGCCTGATACCAACCTTTGAAGGAATTAAAGCGGGTAAAGAAATTGCCCTGGCCAACAAGGAAACCATGGTCATGGCAGGGCCCCTGGTCCTGCGCGAAGCAGAAAAACAGGGTGTTTCCATTCTGCCCATTGACAGTGAACACAGCGCAATCCTCCAATCCCTGCAGGGACATCAAAAAGAAGACCTGAAACGCATTATACTCACGGCATCAGGCGGCCCCTTCA
>CAYSFQ010000041.1:15751-16817 GCA_964430575.1 uncultured Desulfobacteraceae bacterium | reverse complement strand
CTGGAATTCTTCCCACATCCTGGAATATGAATGAACAGGTCAGGGCTTTAAACAGCGCTTCTTTTGTCTTGAGCCGCTCCACGATATTTTCCAGGTCATCGAGCTGTCGCTGACTGACCCCCATGATGCCGGTTGCCATGGGACCGAACTCTTTGCGGGCGAGCCGATGCATGAATTTCAAATTCTGAAAATTCTGCTTGTCATGGATCACCAGCGCTTGAAATTTCTTGGTTGTAGCCAGTATGTAATCCGTTACGGGAGAACTCAGATAAAGGTTCCCGGTAAGATCAAGACTTCCAAGAACAGTGAATTCCGGGAGCAGAAAGTTCAGAAGGACGGGGGCATGGTGGTAAAGATAATAAAGATCGGTGTAGAGGGATTCAGGTTGGAACATCACTTGGATAAAATTCCGCCAAAGGCTTTCTCGTATTTTCCGGGTGCCCTCGAACCATCTCCGCTGCCTAGCCGGAATTTCCAGATCCGTATCGGGATCTTTCACAACCCTGAGCTGACTCTGGTAAAACATTTCCAGATCCGCGAACACCATTTCCAGATTTTGAAGGTCGTCCAGAGAAATTTTGCTGATGGAACGGCCGGCAATTTTTTCAGAAAGCGTTTCGGCCTCCTTGAGGCTTTTGTCAAGATCCTTGTAGGCAATTTCCAATGTTTTATTTTGCGAGGAGGTTTTGAGCTGAAACCCCGTTCCCATGATGAACGAGGAACGGTCCTGGTTCAGTTGCTCGCTGAACCGATCCAAAAGCTCGAGGTCCAGTTGTTCCAGGTTGATGGTAGCGGCCTCTTCTTGAACTTTTCGTATCCGCTTATCCATGTCCTCATTTTTTACATCTGCCAAGATGGGATTGAAATTGACCGATTCTCCCCGGGCCAGATTCACAGTGATCCAGAGAAGCACAAAAACGTTCAGACTGCTGCCCATCCGTTCAAACAGGTGACCGGTGCCATGAAATTCCAGGTCCAGGAATTTTCGATAAAAAGCCGGAAGGTAAAGGGGATCCAGCTTGAGATACTTTTCTTCGAATTTTTCGATGGCATTTACAAGGTGAAT
>CAYSFQ010000041.1:0-15651 GCA_964430575.1 uncultured Desulfobacteraceae bacterium | reverse complement strand
CTTGTTTCGGCCATGGTCATCAAACGGCAGTAGCGGAGCATGTTAAGGGCCTGCTGAGGATCATATGTGCTGGCCATATCAGAGACGGGTTTAAGCGATCTTTCAGACATTTTTCCGGATATAATGCGACCCAGTGTGGTATGCCCCAGGGTAATGAGAATCATCTCTTTCAGCTCATGATGTGAAAACCCGAAAGAGGTAAGCGCCTCCAGGTTACACAGCAACCGCGTGTCGGGCCCTTCAATTTTGTCCGGGTTCAGATAGCTCCCTATTTTTTCCAGCCGTTTGATGTTATTGGTGAGTTTGATACAATGGTTGAGGGCACCGAACCTTCTGTTTCTGTTTTCCAGGGGTTGCCGCAACCGATCAATAAAAACTCTCGGAAGGGAACCATAATCTCCCTTCTTGAGAGCGTGAAGGACCTTCAGAGTTCGAACAATAAATTCCAGTGAATCTCTGTAGTCCGCTACGAGCTCAAAGGTGCAGCCGGCCAGGTTCGAATCGGCCACATCCCTCTTGATGTCCACCACGGCAGTTTCAAAGGACTTTTTCTGTCCAAGGAAGACCAACATATTGCTGGGATTATAGTTCTTGCAGAAGAATCTTTTTCCCCAGTCCTTTTTGATGCGATCAGGAATCAGGGGTTTAAGAAATATTTCATCAAAGAAAATGGAACAAAGTCCGGACCAGTTTTTTTGCTGGTTTGCAAGGAAAGGCGAACTGCCTAAATCGTAACCAAGATAGGGCAGTTTATTGATCTCTTCCATGGAAAGATCGGCAGGAGATTTTCCCTCAAGCAAGGTGCTGAATGTTTCCTGTTCAAAATAAAGACCGCTCAGGTATTTTTGAAGGTCAAATATATTGACGTGAACCCTGTGATCCTTGATTTTATATTTCCTTTTTGTATTAAAAACGTGGCTGAATAGGGCAAATCTTTTTTCTTCCTGTTCCGTTTTGAATGTCAATTCGGCAGTCTGGTTACTTTTTGCAGGAAAATGATCGGCGATAATAAAGATTTCACCTTCGCTCTTGAGCAAGTTGCAGATTTTCCAAAGCATGTAAATGCTGTATTGTTCCAGTTTTTTCTTTGAAACCGCCTGTGGACCCAAACGAGTGAATTGCCCCATGATAACGGTTTCAAAGAGATCATGGGTCAATATGACAATATCCAGCTCCAGATCTTTCGCCAGCAGTTTTTCGAGGGAATCGATGACATAAAGGCGGTGATCCTGAAAAAGAAAAGAAAGTTCGTGAAGGATGAGGTCATCCTGGCGTGCCATGACGCCGATATTGCAATATTCTTTCAAATACTTCTTACTGTGAAAATCAACAATTTTACCAATCTCCTCAACTTTAGCCTGAATGTGGGCCATAGAAACAGAGATGAGGTGAACAGGGATGAGATAGTAGGGATGACCGAGACTCGAGAACCGGATCAACAAACCCAGCTTACGGTGTATTTCGTTTAAATCTTTGTAATGGGCACGAATGTCTTCGGGATTGTCGAGGGCGATGCTGTTGAGTTTTTTGATTTCGTCAGGATTAAGCCGATCGTAATCCTCGAAAAAACCGGTTCCATAGGCATTTCCACCAAATCGGCTTCGGAGTTGTGAGGGGTGTCTGAAAGAGATATAGGTTCCCAGAGGTACGGAGTCAGAATCAATTCCCAGGGTTTCAAATTGATCCGGTTCAATGAATTGGAAAGCGTCTTTTTGCCAGAGGACGTCTTCGGGAAAATGACTGGATGAATCCATAATGTGGGTTCTCTGTCGGTTCGGCCCTACAGCCAATTGTTAAAGTGTTTAAAACTCCGCATGCGTTTGTGTGGTTTCGGGGCCCGTGGAGGCAAAGGGGCTGGAATCATCGCGAAAGGCTTTCATGGTATGATGGTTACCTTCTCTGTTTTCGGATTCCAGAACTTAGTAAGCGGCGTGAATGTTCGATTTTCATTGACCCTTACAATCCTTGTGACAAAAGATGCATTATGATTGGTATCCGTATAGGTAATGGCGGGAATAAGCCCTCCAAAATCTTCTCTTTCAAAAGTTTCAAGGGCCAGGTTTATGGTCTGGTCATCAATTTTACCCAGTGTTTCACAGGACCTTTGAAGCGCCCTTGCCATAATCGCGGCAATGGAAATACCTTCCCAGTAGGCGGTATGGAATCCGGATACGGATTTGTAACGATCTATCAGCATCTTCATCAAATTAATACCGGAAGTGCCGTCTCCCGGCAGACATCCTGGAAATGAGATGTTTGTTCGGTCCCTGATCAATCTTTTTCCAAGGTTGAAAAAATCGGTATCCATCAATGTCCAAGAGCTGAAAAAAGGAACATTATAACGGATACGGTCAGCGGATTTAAGCGCTGCAACAGCATCAGATGGGGCACATTGCATGAAAATATATTCCGCACCCGCACCCTTCAGTTTCAGCATCGCCGGATTCAGATCCTTGGTACCGGGTGTAAATTGTTCAATGGAAACGATTTGAAGGCGATGATTTGATGCATAGGCTTGGCTTGGGCCATGAATTGATTTTCCGCATGTATCATTGGCGGTTAAGATACCGATTCTGGGTGGGGCGGAACCCTCATGGGCCATTTGAATGTATTGGAGTATGGCGTAGCAGTCAAGAACAGCGCTTCCGAAGGGCAGGTACGTGTAAGAGGCGGGCGGGCGTAGGATGGTTGGGCAGTTCGAAGCATTGATATGGGGAACTTTATGCTTCACAAAAATAGGCCGGGTCTTTTCAAAGATATGGGCATTGTAAACGGTCGCCATATCAACCTTTTCTGAAACGCAGAATTTTTCCATATCATTGAGTGCATCCGCAACGCCGGTGCCACCATCAACAACGGCCAATACAATTTTTCGTCCTGAAATGCCGGATGCCGTTTCGTTAATATAGCGGAAATAATCTTCCATACCTCTGAGGTTCAACTGCCCCCGCGTCGCATGCGGTCCGGTCAGGTCGACAATGGCGCCAATTCTAATGTTCTCAGCCGAGGCGTTTTCCGCATGGAGACAGGATGGAAGGATGATAGAGAAAATTCCAAATACCGCAAGAAAAATGGATGACAACAGCAATCGTTGCATAACCCCTCCTGAACATGCCAGCCATACCGCCGGATTTTATCAGGGAGCCCGTGCAATATTGCGCTGGTTCCATGAAAAAGGCGATATGTTGAAATCTAATGCAAGGGGGAAATTATTGTCAAGAATTTATGTACGGTTTTGAAATTCGGGATAAAAATACTTGACACCAACTTTGAGCGATGGTATCAATTTATGAATGAATAGTCATTCATTGATGGGTGGGGATTGTGAGCAAAAGAAAAGACAACGAGAAGCACCATAGAATTATTGAAGCGGCCACGAAAGTTTTTGCAAAAAATGGCTTTTATCAGTCAAAAATTGCTCAGATTGCGAAAGAAGCCGGGGTCGCCGATGGAACGATTTACATCTATTTTGAGAACAAAGATGATATCCTGATCTCTCTTTTTGAAGAACAGATGAAGGCCGTTCTGGATAATATGGCCCTTCAGATTGCGAAAATCGATGATCCTGCCGAAAAACTTGAGATATTTGCATCAACCCATTTGGATCTAATTGAAAAGAACAAAGACATGGCGGAGATTATTCAGGTGGAGTTGCGGCAGAGCGGCAAATTCATGAAGGAGTATAAGAATGAGAGATTCCTGGAATACCTCGATATTATAGGGGATATTATCATCGAGGGGCAGATAAGAGGGCTTTTCAGGAAAGATGTGATCCCTGGTGTCGCCAAAAGAGCTTTTTTTGGTGCTCTCGATGAAGTATCCCGTTTTTGGGTATTGTCAAGTCGCAAACAATATGATATCAGAACCGTTGCTAAACAGATCAGTGGGTTTTTTTTAAATGGCATAAAGAAGTGAATCTGTTCTTTTTTTTCGGTTTGAAATTCGCTTTTTTGACAAAACCCTTTTTTTCTTGACGCATAGTTACATCACAGCTATATTGTAGTCATTCCGAATTGAACATCTGAGGAACTGGTTCAAATAAATAGTCGATTTTAGGCGTTAACTTGAAACATTTGTAAAGAAGGAGGACGAGGTGAACATCATAGTTTGTCTAAAACAGGTACCGGATACCGAAAGCCAGATCAAGATTGGGTCGGACGGGGCGTCAATTGTGACGGATGATATCAAATGGGTGATGAATCCATATGATGAGTTTGGTGTGGAAGAGGCCTTGCGCCTGAAAGAAAAGCACGGCGGCGAGGTGACCGTGGTGGGCCTTGGGCCGAAAAGAGTGACGGAGTCTATTCGCACGGCTCTGGCCATGGGCGCAGATAAAGGAATCCTTGTCAGTGACGACGCTCTGGAGGGCAGTGATGCCCTTGCAACGGCCAAGGCCATTGCCGCCGCTATCAAAGATCTTGAATCCGATATTATTTTTACAGGTCAACGGGGTGTTGATGATGATCAGGGACTGGTTGGCGCTGCTGTGGCCGAACTTTTGGGTATTCCTCAGCTTTCCCTTATCGTGAAGCTTGAAGTGGCTGAAGACGGAAAATCGGTAAAGGTGGAGCGACCCATTGAAGGTGAGACCCTTGTCATTGAGTCTTCCCTGCCGGCACTGATCACTGCCCAGAAAGGTTTGAATGAGCCCCGGTATGCTTCCCTTCCCGGAATTATGAAGGCCAAGAAAAAGCCCCTTGATGAAAAAAGTCTTGGAGATCTGGGCCTGGATGCCGCAGAATTCGGCGTGGGCGCAAGGAAATTGAAGATTCTGGAACTGACACCACCTCCCGTTCGAAAGGCCGGAATAATGGTTGAGGGTGATACCCCTCAGGACAAGGCTGCTGAACTGGCAAAACTGCTGCACGATGAAGCGAAGGTGTTGTAGACCCTTACCGTTTCCCGGTTTTTCAAATCGTGTTGATGTGCGAATATTAATGTTAGTATGATTGTGTAAGGAGATAAAAAATGGCACAGGGAGTTTGGACGATTGCTGAGCAGAGGGATGGAGCGATCCGTAAAATTACTTACGAAATTGTGAGTGAAGGAAGGCGTCTGGCGGATGCCCTCGGTCAAGAGCTGACCGTGATACTGCTTGGTTCAAATATTAAGGACAAGGCTGCGCTGTTGGGTCAATATGGCGCGGACAAGGTTCTGGTCTGTGATGATCCGAAACTGGAACCCTATACCACTGATGCTTATGTGTCAATTATTTCGGGACTGGTTAAGGATGGTGATCCGGCTGTGTTGCTCGTGGGCGCGTCCGTGGAAGGAAAAGACCTGTCTTCCAGGCTGGCGGCAAGGCTTGATGTGGCAATGGCACAGGACTGCACCGCTTTTGCCGTTGAAGATGGAAACCTCGTGGCAACCCGCCCCATCTACGCCGGAAAGGCCTATGCAAAGGTTACCTTCGAAAACAGCTTTCCGCAGATGGCGGCGGCACGTCCCAAGGTCATGGAACTCAATGAACCTGATGAATCAAGGTCTGCCGAGGTGGTGGATGCGGAATTCACTTTGGATGACAGCGATTTAAAAACCAAGGTTCTGGATGTTATGAAGGATGAAGGCGGCAAAGTGGATCTGACGGAAGCGGACAAAATCGTTTCCGGTGGTCGCGGCATGAAAGGCCCTGAAAACTATAATATCCTGGAAGATCTGGCGGATTTGATCGGCGCCAGCGTGGGTGCCTCCCGTTCGGCTGTTGACGCGGGCTGGCGACCCCATTCCGATCAGGTGGGACAGACCGGAAAAGTGGTTTCCCCCAATCTGTATGTGGCATGCGGCATATCTGGTGCAATTCAGCATCTGGCCGGCATGAGCACGTCAAAAGTGATTGTTGCCATCAATAAAGATGAGGATGCCCCCATCTTCCAGAAGGCCGACTACGGTGTTGTGGGAGATCTTTTTGATGTGGTTCCAGCATTGACCGAAGAAGTTAAGAAGTTCCTGTAAAAAATTTAGACCATCACGTTATGAGCCTCCCGGGTCTGTTGATCCGGGGGGCTTTTTATTGGAAAGGCGGTTCTACAGCAACTCCAGAAAGTCTTCCAGGTTCAGTGCCCTAAGTTCTTCCAGTGCTGTTTCTTCGCTGACAGGGTGCTTTTCCAGGTTTTCGATGGTGTCCGGATGAAGCAGCAACTGCAACGCTTTTTCATCCGGCTCTTTAAGCCATTGCGTTACCTGTTCCACGGGCTGGCGAATTTCTTCCAGCTCTCCCCACATGTTGTTGGCCATGTCCCGGCTTTCACCGGAAGCCAGGTGCGGGGCCACGAAAAAGCGGTCGAGGATGACGGCGATGGGGATGTTCACTTCATTTTCCAGTAAATAACTCAATTTCCGCATATACGCAGATTCATAGATGTGTTCAGTAACGGGGACCGATCCGAATTCTTTTTGAATGACCACGCCGTATTTGAGCCGCAACCGTCGATCCCCTTTCAGCGGTTCAGGAACCCAGTAGCTTCCTTCCAGGGTTTGGGACGGTTCCTCCCGGTTTTCACAGGTTGCGGGGACAACGCTTCCTTGTGTCGGTATTTGCGCCGGTTCCATCTCATCCATTATGACAACTCGGGTTCCCGTTCTCAGGGGACGAAAAACACCATTTTCAGAGACCAGGCCGATTTCATGGTGTCCGCAGGTGGGACAGTTTCTGGCGGTGACGGTTCCAGAAAATGGCGTTTCTTTATGGTTTGGCATCGTTGTCTCCTTATGTATGAGGATGTTCAGAATATTTTGAAGAAACACCCTCAATCCAGGTCACACAAATTGAGGGCCATACCTGCGACAAGGGACCCACGTGGGCGGAACAGGAATTAACCCGGCCCATGAGGACCATTGCCAGCAATATCAGGATTGAAAACGGAGATTTTCCGCTGGTCAGCGTTCGAACCGACGCGCCGATCCCCAAGAACAGCATCTTTCAGGTCATGAAAGAGATTCAATCCACCACCGTCAAGGCGCCTGTATCCATCGGCGAGGCACTCATCAAAAACCCCGCGGGTACGGACTGCAACATCATTGCCACCCGTCATGTGACCCCCGCTTAAGGGTCTCGGCAAATCCTGGACCGTCTATTCGGATCCACTAACGGCGGAAACCATATGCCAGTGTGAAGAACTGAGGGCTCAAGGCAGCCAGGGGTTCTCGGAGCTTTGCAAGTTCTTCTTCGGGGCCGTGGACTTCCAAACGGGTGAGCTCTGAAATTTTCAGGGCTTCTTCCAGCAGAGAACCCACATTTTCGAGGTGGGCTAACAAGCCGTCGGCATCTTCATAGCCTTCACGACAATGGACCTGGTCTCCGTCAAAGCTGAATCCATAATAGAGACATTTGGACTCCCCATTGGTTTTTTCAACAAACTGCTCACACAGCGCCTTAAACGCATCAAGCTTGCCGCTCTGAACCTTAAAGTAGGGTACGATCGTACAACATCTGTCCTGTGTTGCCATGGGTTCCTCCTTAGATGGGATTATGATTCAATAAAATAGGTTAAGTGTTTAAGAAACCAGTGTACCACAAGTTGTGTGTGGGTCAAGGACCAAAGAATTTCAATTGACTCATAGCGTTATTGGTTCTTCATCCTCACAGCAAATGCCTTAAGGATTTGAACGAATGTAATGTTGAGCTTATATGTCACAAAGATAGAGGGAATAAACCCCTTGACACCTATAGACGACCGGTCTATTATCTCCATGTTTTTGTACTATTACGCAAAAGGAAAGAAATTTCTCCTGCCTTGGATATTTTTGAAACGTCCGATTTCATTATGAGTAGTTGGCAAGGCGTTTTGATGCAAATGAAAGCAACCAGAAATACAGTTCCCTTCCATACCTTTGACAAAATGATTTTTGAAGTCATTTTAGAATAACCTGTAATCTCCAAATTTTAAATCCGCAATTGTTTGTAAATAGGGCTCTTTACGAGCCCATCAAGATAGGGAGGCAAAAAAATGGCATTGATCAACACCGTTTCACCGGAAAAGGCTGAAGGTAAAATTGCAGAACTGTATGCTCCCGTCCTGGAGATGGTCGGCAGTGTTCCCAAGTCATTGGAAATGTGGAGCGCCAGCCCGACCTTGCTGGAACTCCAGATGGGTTTTATGGGGTATTTCATGCAGCATCAGACCCTTGACCCGACCCTGACCACAACGATCCGTTATCTGGTGTCCGTAGAATTCGATCACCAGTACTGCGCCAATTTCAATGGCCAGATGTTGGCCAAAATGGGCGGATTGTCCGAGGACCAGCTAAAGGCCATAGGGGCGAACCCGGAAGGGGCGCCGCTGGACGAAAAAGGCAAGGCCATGCTCTTGTTTGTGCTTAAAGCGCTCAAGTCGCCCGAGACGGTGGAAGCAAAGGACGTGGATTCCCTGCGGAACCTTGGTTGGAGCGACCAGGACATATATGAAGCCACAGTTCACGGCGCCAATATGGTTGTCTCGGGTATCTTGTTCAAGACTTTCAGGATGGGAGAAGAATAGAGCCTCTGAACCAGGCGACGCGAATTCAAATTTTAAACGTCAGGAGGTCTCGTCAGTGTGCATAATGGATTGGTGGACCATCTTGGCCATGGGCTTGCAGCCGAATACCTGACTGAGAAATGGGAAGATGTGGAGGTCGTACATATATGACGACCGTCGCACTGGATGTGTCTATCTGCACGATGCTTGGGGTGTCGCTGCGATCGTTTCCTCTCTACCGTGTGGCAAGATCCAGGGGTATCGGTGAAACAGACATGGCGCGCATCCATTTAAAGGGTGAGTCGCTCGGGACATTTGCGGTCTCGAATTTTGAGGTTCCAGCGCTCGACTCAATCGGTCTTCTCCCGGCGAGATTTGACTGGTTTACCAAGCGGTTTTTGGTATCCAAACCTGTTCAGGAAAGGAAGGCCTGTGGTGGATGCGGCCAGTGCGCAGAGATCTGCCCGGCAGATGCCGTGGAGATGGAGGAAAAAAAGATCAGATTTGATTATGACAGGTGTATTCGATGCTACTGCTGCCAGGAGGTCTGTCCTGAGGATGCGATATTTTTTCGCAAAGGCCTTCTGGTAAAGATACTGAACCGGTTTAATCGATAAAATGAGTTTACATCTTAAGTGACCGGGGAAAGGTTTCCCGTTTATCTTCCTAAATTCCCTTAAAAAAAAGATTGACAGCACTTTGAGAAATAGAGTTAATTTATAGATAAGAGAGGTTTATTTGCCAAAACAGCACCAGGGCATTTCCACTGCGGTCGGGAGAAAAGGAGAGATCTGATGCAAACGTCCAGTGTAAACAAGAGTATTCTGACGCCAGTCGAATTCCTGACCAGAAGCGCCCTCGTCTATCCCCACAAGACAGCCGTTGTCTATGGAGAAAAACGGTATAGTTACAGGGAATTTTCCCAGAGAATCTATCGCCTGGCCAGCGCACTGCGTCAAAACGGCGTCGGCAAGGGTGACAAAGTGGCTTTCGTCTGTCCGAATATCCCGCCCATGCTCGAAGCGCATTATGCCGTACCCCTGATCGGTGCAGCCCTTGTCAGCATTAATATCCGTCTCTCTCCAGGAGAGGTTTCCTACATAATCGATCATTCAGATGCAAAATTCGTGGTTGTCGACAGCGAGTTTGCATCAATGGTTCAACCGGGTGAACTGCCAAAAGTCAAAACGGTTGTCACGGTCTGTGATGTCAGCGACGTCAAGTCTCTTGAAGGGTTGGAGTATGAAGCCTTCCTGTCAACCGGGTCACCCGAGCCATTTGCCGCAGAAATCGATTCCGAAGACCAGCTGCTTTCCATCAACTACACCAGCGGTACGACCGGTCGGCCCAAAGGCGTCATGTACCATCACCGAGGCGCGTACCTCAACGCCATCGGAGAAGTGCTTGAATCCGGTTTGACGGCGTCTTCAGTTTACCTCTGGACGCTGCCCATGTTCCACTGCAACGGCTGGTGCTTCACCTGGGGAGTTACCGCTGTCGGCGCCACCCATGTATGCCTGCGTACGGTGGTCGCTGAAGAAATTTATCGTTTGATCGAAGAGGAAGATGTATCTCACCTCTGCGCCGCCCCAACGGTACTCATTACCATGAGCACCTGGCCGGGCGCTTCCGAAGTAAATATGAAGCGTACCCTCAAGATCATGACCGCCGGCGCCCCACCGGCGCCCACCATTATCCGGAATATGGAGGCTATCGGAGCCGATATTACCCATACATACGGCCTCACGGAGGTGTATGGTCCCCACAGTGTCTGCGCCTGGCAGCCTGCCTGGGATACAATCTCTGCTGATGAAAAGGCAACGATGAAATCACGGCAGGGGGTCCCCTATATTGTCACGCACTTCATGGATGTGGTAGACCCTCTAACCATGGAGCCGGTCGCCAGGGATGGTAAGACCATGGGAGAGATTGTCATGCGGGGAAACAATGTCATGACCGGTTATTACAACGACCCTGAGGCGACCGCAGTCGCATTTGAGGGCGGCTGGTTTCACAGCGGCGATCTGGCTGTCATGCACCCGGACGGCTATGTCCAGATCATGGACAGGAAAAAGGATATTATCATCAGCGGCGGTGAAAATATTTCCACGGTCGAAGTTGAAAACGCCATATACGGGCATCCTCATGTCCTGGAAGTGGCCGTCATTCCGGTACCAGACCCGAAATGGGGCGAGGTCCCCAAGGCTTTTGTCGTGCCCAAACCCGGAAGCAGTCCATCGGAAGAGGATATCATTGCATTTACCAAGGAACACCTGGCCCGTTTCAAGGCACCCAAGCATGTGGAATTCGGTGATCTGCCAAAAACCGCTACGGGTAAAATACAGAAGTTCAAACTCCGGGAAAAGGAGTGGGAGGGGAAAAAGCGGATCAATTGAAAAACATCAGGGGGGTTGAAAGATGCCCTGGACAAAGGCACATCGGCATCACGCTTTCTGTAACACTTTGGGCATCTCCGGCCAAACTTGGCCCTTTGTCAGGCGGATCAGTTGAACCATTGACAGGGCCAGGTTTTCAAGGGCATGAAGCAGCCATTGGTTCTCGTAGAAACCGTGGCGTACCTCTTCCAGAGATTGCATGCTGTGGCCGGTGTGATAGATGAAGCATTGAGGCGGCAGGATAAATCCATAAAGATTTAGAATCAGCATTATTTCCTTTGCGACGTTGTCCTGGCCCAGCTCGCTTCCAGCCACTACGATACCCCCCACTTTGCCCTGAAGAGGGTTGGAGGCCTTTAATGTGCCGTCTGCCATCTGCTCCACCAGATCAAAGCATTCGTCCAGCAATTTGGTGGCTTTTTCGCGGGGAACGGGTGGCGCCTTGAAGCTGATCCAACGCTCAAAAAATTGCTTTAAAATGCCGGCCATACCGAACATATAAGTTGGGGACGTAAAAATTATCCCGTCTGCTTCGATCATCTTTTTGGCGACCATACTGAAATCGTCGTCAAAGCAGTCGCATAGATAGTGGCACCTGGTTTCCATATCAGAGAAACACGCCCGGCAGGGATGGATATTCATTTGACTTAAATGGATCATTTCGGTGTGACAATCGTTACAAGATTCCCGAATGGTATCCATCAAACCCTGCAGCATCACGGCGCAATGGGATTCATAAAGGGCGTGGCTCCCTCTGATTCGCGGTGAACTATTAATACCCAGAATTCGGATCATTGATGATTGCCCTGTTTCAGCGTCATACCGAAAGGCATTATTTCGGCAAGAACCCTTTGGCAACCGCATCTGCGATCAAAGCGGCTGCATGGTCGTGTATTTCGGGGGCCGGCTCTTTCATTGGCTCAATGATCGATAACAGATGATGACTTGTGACGCCGTTCTCCTGCCATGTCCGCCCCTCAGTGACATAGCCATGCAAAATCGGCTGAAGGCGATCTAAAATGTGCGCGAATATCGCTTCTTCGGATTCTTGGTTCTCAAATTCATGCCACAGGCGAAGGAAGATTCGCGCCTGGTCATGGGGCAGCAAATTAAACAGGCGATCAGCGGCTTTAGCCTCCTTGTCAATTTGCTTGCGCCGTTTCGCTGTATCACAAAAGTGAACATCGCCTGCATCAATCTCGACAAGATCATGTATCAAAAGCATTTGGAGTACACGCAGAAGGTTCAATTGCCTCGGGCAATGATGCTCCATCAGTACCATCGCCATGATGGTCAGTTGCCATGAATGTTCCGCAGCGTTTTCCCGCCTTGAACCGTCGGTTAAAAGGGTCCAGCGAATAACCTGTTTTAATTTATCGGCCTCGAGAATGAATCGAATTTGTTGCTGCAGCCTTGTCATATGGCATTGACCGATGCAGCAGCCATTTCCTGGATAATATGAAACAGCTTATCGGCAGGGATCGGTTTCTTAACCACCCGATCAACACCCACTACCCTCAGAGTCTCGGCGTCCAATTGGGTATCCAGACCGGTCAAAAGCATAAAAGGTGTTTTGGGAATGCCCGCGATCCGACAAAAGTCTAGATGTGCCTTTCCCACTTCCAAACCGTTCATATCGTCCATGCCGAAATCGCACAGAATGACATCGAACCGCTCCTGGCGAATGGTCTGCAGACCTTTTTCGGCCGTACTGGCTGTATACAACTCCACATCCGAATCCTCGAACCAGAGTTCCATCATCTTGAGGATATTGGGTTCATCGTCAATCATCAGAAAGCGAAGGCCGTTATCCGTTTTGAACTCCTGGGCGGATAAACGTTGATCCCTTGTCCTTGTTTTTGATACAGCCAGAGGTAAAACGATGGTAAAGGTTGTGCCCTTGCCGAAAGCACTCGCGACGTGTATGTCGCCCCCGTGCTTTTTAACGAGCCCGTAACTGGAAGATAGCCCCAAACCGCTGCTTTGAGGCCCTTTGGTGGTAAAAAAGGGTTCGAAAACGCGCTGGATGTTTTCATCGGCGACACCTCTCCCAGTGTCTGCGAAGGTGGTAAGTATCCGACCATTATGAATTTCGGAACTGATGGACAGCGTCCCTCCCCGGGGCATGGCCTCCAGTGCATTTTTTATCAAATTGACCGCAACCTCATAGATCTCGGATGGGTTGCCTTCCACCAGGCATCCGGGGGTACGGACATAATTCAAACGATATTTTCGCGTTTCAAGGGGATTTTTCCACAACGGCCGTGTCAGGTTCACGGCTTCTTCGATGAGTTCGCCAATTGAAAACACATGGATTGTATCTGTTGCTCCGGCTTCCAACAGGGTGAAATCTTTAATCCTGTTCACGATATCGGCCCCTCTGTGGGATGCATCGAGAATATTGCCGAGGGCATCGTGACATTTTCTGATTTCACCTGATTCAAGTTTTCTGAGCGCTGCTTCACCGGCTCCCATGATGACTTGCAGCAAGTTGTTGAAGTTGTGGGCAACGCCGCTGGCCATCTCTCCGACGGCCGACAGCCGTTCGGTATGGATCAAGGTTTTTTCCATCTGTTTCCGGATGCTCAAATCACGCGCCAGGCTCAAAACCGCCGGTTTGCGCTGGTAATTGATCATTCTTGAGTGAAATTCGAATGGGATAGCCTCACCGGACCGGGTCAGAACGTCCACCTTAAATTGAACGTTTTCCCCGGATCGGATTCTTTGTCCGATTTCTTTCAGAATATCCATATGATCCGGGGATATGATATCTTTGAATGACATATTAAGCAACCGTCGGCGGCTGTAACCGAGTCGCTCACAGGCCACGCCGTTAATTTCAAGAAATGCGCCCTGGGAATGGCTGATGATCATCGGATCGATGACATTGTCAAAGAGCTCTTTGTACCTTGACAGTTCATCGATGGTTTTGCGTGCGGTAATGTCGCGAACCAGAGCCAGAAAACATTTGCGCCCTTGGATTTCCACTACGGTTCCGGTCACTTCCGCATCCACAAATGCACCCGATTTTTTACGAAAACGCCTTTCCTGTACATGGACGAAACCGTATTCAAGTGCCTTTCGGATATTTTTCTTCAATCCCCTGGAAGCGGGATGGAGAAGGTCTTCTACCCTCATAGACAACAATTCCAATCGTGTGTATGCAAGCCATTGGGTCGTGTAAGGATTGCAATCCAGAATTTGGCGGGTTTCGGCATCGGCAATATAGATCGCTTCGGGGGCGTTTTCGATGATGGCGCGGAAGTTTGCCTCGGATGTGGTGACTTGCTCCAAGGCCTGCTTGAACTCGGCGGTGGCCTCCTTTAACAGGTTGGTGAGGATGTAAGACCTACGTTCCGCCTGTGCCAAGAGACTTTCAAGCTCTTTAGTCCGCAGTCGGAGGCGCTTGATTTCGTTCATGACTAGAACCCGATCACGGATACGGTAGCTGTTTCATTATGAAGATAACTGGTACTGCCACATCTCATGGGCGAGTATTCACCGTAAGAGTAAAACCCCGCAATCGGTAGGTTGGGATCGATCTTCTGCCGTATCAGTTCTATTTCCTCCCGCGTGCGGCTGCCCAGAACGATTTTCCGGGCCATGCAGGAATAACAGAAAATCATGGCGACCGTGGCATCTCCCAGATCGGATAAGGCCAATTGGGCAGCTTCTTCTGAAGCGTGTAAGACAGAGGCAATATCTCCACAAGTCAGACTCACCTCGGCGCCTTCAGGTATCTCTCCCGCGAAAGTGATGGAACCTTCTTCCCGGTTCACTGACATGGTGGCGCGCAACAGGAAATAATTGGTTTTTCCAATATCTCCGGCGGGTCCCACAAGCCCCAGGGGATATTCGACGCCAATCGAGGGCAACTTATGGGCATATTTTCCCAAAAAACGTTCATATACTTTCAAAGCCGGCTCCCCGTTGAGTTCAAACAGCTTGTTCCCTGAAGCACTCGTAGCCGCTTTTGTCAGACCGGTCGGCGTCCAACCACTTCGAACACCTGTGCCCAGGCGAAAATCACCCGAAAAACCCACGGCAACAGCGGCATCAGTCAGCATTTTCCTGCCGGCAAATTGCCATGTCCGCACAAATCGACCATCATCTCCGGCTGTGCCGCCCGAAACCGGGATTTCTTCACCTAAAACCGACGAAATGCCTCTCAGTATGGAACAGCCATTGCCGGTAATGCCGTCTGAAAACAGCTGAAGGTATCGGGTGGATTTCGGTAGGCCCTGCGCCAGTTTCCGGCCGGCGCTCTCACAGTCTTGGGAGAGATTCTCTACAACCGAAAGATGAAAATCAATACGATCGGTAACGATCCCGACCAGGACCGCCGACTCACTGCTGAAACCTTCATTGGATACCTCGCCGTCTGTGGTACAACCGATCAATTTATCCGTATCCACGGCATCATTGACGCCTTTCAACAGGTTCTTTACACCCTTTTGGGCCGAACAAAAAAGCCAGCATACGTCGGGTTTCTGGTCTAATTTACCGATCAGACCCTCTCCCAAACGTCGCCCCTTGTTCTCCGAAAAAGGCGCCTTTAATTGAACTGTCGCTGCCTTAAACATAGTCTGGAGGCTTCCTGAAAAGCTTTAAAATTAGGTATTTGAAGAAAAAATGATTTACGAAGCCATCAGCCGAAGCTCGACAAAACCCCCCGACCCCGATGTAATCGTTTGCGATAGTTGGTTTATATGAATATCCTCCCCATTTACCAGGATGCTTTTGCAACCCCTTCGGAATGCATCCGGTGGATCGGAAAAAAACCACCTGGCCGTATCCGA
>CAYSFQ010000040.1:0-17013 GCA_964430575.1 uncultured Desulfobacteraceae bacterium | reverse complement strand
AATCAAGCCGCGAGAAAAGTCTCCAGATTGACACTTCAGGTTAACAAGTTGTCCGAGTCGGAATCCTAAATAGACAATACGAAGTTTTCAAGGACTAGGCGCGCCTGAGATCCCGACTTCAGGCGCCCGTCCGCCTGGTAAAGCAGCGTTAGTGCCTTTTCCAGGTCTTTTTCCTCCCAGCGCCGTGCCTGATCGAGAACTTTACTGAGTACAAACCCGGGCACACCCAGCTTTTTAGCCATTTCTGCCTTCGGGACACGTTTGGATGCAAATTCCTTGGCCTGAAATATAATGCGGATTTGACGGGTCAACATGCCGATAATACCAAAAGCCGCATCCTTCCCCTCTTCTTCCAAATAGCGGTTCAGGATAGACAATGATTGTGCCCTGCGACGCTGAGAAATCTTATCCATCAGTTCAAATATCGTATACATCCTGCTGAATATACTTAACTCTTTTATTTCATTAACGCCAATTTCCTTACTGCCATGACGAAGATACAGCTTTTCAAGTTCCGTGTGAAGTGTTCGCGAGCGGTTACCGACAATCTCGTGGAGGTGACGGCAAGCTTCCATGCTGATATTCAGACCGATCTCCCGGGCCGTAGCCTTTATCCAAGGCAACACCTGACGGTCGCTCAACTCCCTGAAATTTACGGGCTGGCCGAGTTTTTTGATACTGCTGAAAAACTTCAACCGAAAATCGGGTTTGAGTGCAACAAAAATCATGCAGGTGGTGTCCACCGGCCTTTCCAGATAGTGGAGCAGGACCTCCAGATCAGAAGCGGCAATGTGGTCTGTGCGCCGGACGATGATGAGACGGTTTGAAGATAAAAACGGCATCGACCGGGCGGCATCAAGGATATCACCTGGGTTGATACCGCCATCCCCGTCAAAAACCTGGGAGTTGAGATCCCTTGCCGATTCAGGAATAAACGTTTCGCGGATTTGTTTCAGAACTTTTTCAAGGTGAAAATCATCAGGACCGTAGAAAAGATACACCGGTTTAAGATGGCCCTCCTTGAGATGGGTCAAAACAGCTTCCGGTGCTATCTCAACAGGCATCAGAACCTTTCCATGGTTTTAAGGTAGATCCTTTCAGCCAGCAACTGTGCGATTTTTTTGGTGGCCCGCCGCTGGTTGTACTCGGTTTTCAGGGGATCTGAGTCCACAGAAAAAGAGGCCTTTTCTTCCATGTTGGGATCATTCCATATGATCTTTCCGGTTGTTGTATCCAGGAGTTTTGCCTGAAGCTTGATTTTCAGCCACCTGGAGCTGGTTACATCAAAGGTATTGTCCGCTACCCGGTAGCTCAGCGGTTCGGTCTTGATGCTGGTAACCTTTCCGATTAAAACCGCCGCTGCCTTTTCTTTTGAAACCAACGGTACCTGGGAATGGCTGACAAATTCCCGGCGGATCATCTTGGTGAAATCCCCTTCAAAGCCGATGTTAGAAGAAGGGCTTTCCATGAGCGGTATGGCCATGCTGGCAATGCTGATGCGCATGGGTTGTCCGGTCGCCTGAAGTTGGTAGCCACAGCCGGAGGCCAGAATCAGACAAAACAGCATCAGCAACGTCCCTAAACGGTTATTTGCATCCATTCGCTATCACACCACCACATTGACCAGTTTCTTCTGTACCACGATAACACGCTTTACGGGCTTCCCTTTTACATGGCGCTGAACTTTTTCATCTGCCAGGGCAAGGGCCTCAATTTCCTTCTCACTGCTTGAAGCGGCCACCTCAATCCGGCTTCTCACCTTTCCGTTAACCTGAAGGATGATCAGCTTTTTCTCGGTTTTAAGCGCATCTTCACTATAACCCGGCCAGGGAACATTTAACAGAGAACCAATGTGCCCCATCATTTGCCAGAGTTCATCGGTGATATGGGGCACCACCGGGGAGAGTAAAAGGACGGTGGTTTCAATGGACTTGCGGACAACGGACCACTCGATGGCGTCATTTTCACCTTCGGCATTCAGAAATTGATTGGTTTCATTGACCAGTTCCATGACCGCCGAAATCGCCGTGTTGAAATGAAACCGGTTTTCGATGTCACTCGTAACTCTCTTGATGGTTTCATGGGTTTTCCGGTGGACTGATTTTACCGGTTCCGTGAGATCGCCTTTTCCGTCGTAGGCCTTAACCTTTTTCAGTTCACCAAGGTGATCGACCACAAGCCGCCACACCCTTTGAAGGAAGCGGTGGGAACCATCAACCCCCTGTTCGCTCCATTCCAGATCCTTGTCGGGCGGGGATGCAAAGAGACAAAACATCCGAACCGTATCAGCCCCGTAACGGTCGATCAACTCTTGCGGATCCACCACATTTTTCTTGGATTTGGACATTTTCACGATATTCCCGTCGGTCACTTGCGCTCCGCACCGGGTACACCGGCCATCCACAACCTCGTTTGGATAGAGGAAGCCATGCTCAGGACAGGCCTGAGTCGCTTTGCAGACCATGCCCTGGGTCAGGAGATTGGTAAACGGTTCCTTTATCTTCATATGCCCCAGATCTTTGAGGACCCGCGTATAAAAACGGGAATAAAGCAGATGTAAGATGGCATGTTCAATGCCGCCGATGTACTGGTCCACCGGCAACCAGTAGTCCACCCGTTCCGGATCCAGGGGGCCATCCTGGTAATCCGGGCATGCATAGCGGTCAAAATACCAGGAAGATTCTACAAAAGTGTCCATGGTGTCCGTTTCACGTCTGGCCTTACGGTGGCATTTGGGGCAGGTGGTTTCAGTAAAGGACGGTTCAAAGGGCAAAGGAGATCCCCCATTGGGTCGCATGTCCAGATCCAGCGGCAGCACCACGGGTAGGTCGTTCTTGTTAACCGGAACAATGCCGCATTCTTCGCAATGGATCATGGGGATGGGTGCTCCCCAATAGCGCTGCCGTGAAATACCCCAGTCCCTGATGCGATAATTCACGGTCTTGTGACCGATTCCCTGCTCCTCAAGATAATCGGCAATGCTGTCCAGGGCATCGAGATTGCCCTGACCATTGAAAGGCCCCGAGTTTACTAAAATGCCCCGGTCCACATAGGCTTGGGTCATCTCCGCTTCGTCCAGAGCCGACTCCGCCAAAGTAGCGGACGCTACGACGGCCGGGTCGGAATCCTCGGGCTTAATGACCACTCGAAGCTTTAAATCGTATTTCTTGGCAAACTCAAAATCCCGCTGATCGTGCGTGGGAACCGCCATGATAGCCCCGGTACCATAGTCAAAAAGGACAAAATTGGCCACAAAGATGGGGATCTCCTCGCGGGTCACCGGATTCAGGCAGTGTCTCCCCGTGAAAACCCCTTCTTTGGCGGTGAAATCGGCGGTTCGCATGAAGCTGTCCATTTTCAAGGTACGGTCCACGAAATCAAGGACCTCATTTTCCTGGGGCAACCCCTTGATAATATCAGCCACCATGGGGTGCTCAGGCGCCAGACACATGAATGTAGCGCCATAGAGGGTATCCTGACGGGTGGTGAAAACTTCGATGGGATCCCCTGAGCCCACCATGGGAAATTGGATGGCTGCACCATGGCTTTTCCCGATCCAGTTTTTCTGCATGCTCATGACCCGATCCGGCCAACCGGGAAGTTTTTCACAGTATTCGAGCATGTCATCGGCATAATCGGTGATTTTGAGAAACCAGCTGTTCATCTCCTTGATGGCCACTTCCTGTTCAGGATGTCGCCAGCAACAACCCTCTTCAACCTGCTCATTGGCCAGGACCGTCTGGCATTTTTCACACCAGTTCACATGGGTTTTCTTACGATAGGCCAGGCCCTTTTCATACATTTCGAGAAAGACCAACTGCTCCCATCGATAATACTCCGGATCACAGGTGGCCAGCTCGCGATCCCAGTCATAGCTGAACCCCATGCGTTTCAGCTGGGTTTTCATGGCATCGATATTTTCATAAGTCCATCGCGCCGGATGGGTATTATTTTCGATGGCCGCGTTTTCCGCCGGCATGCCGAATGCGTCCCAACCCATGGGATGAAGCACGTTTTTTCCGCACATCTTCTTGTATCGGGCCACCACGTCACCGATGGTGTAATTTCTCACATGGCCAATATGTATTTTACCGGATGGGTAGGGAAACATCTCCAGGAGATAGTATTTTTCCTTTGAAGGGTCTTCTTTCGCCTTGAAAATACCTGTCTTTTCCCAATGGGTCTGCCACCTGGGTTCCAATTCCAGAGGATTGTATTTCATGTTGCCTTTTCCTATGCTGTCGGGTTCTTTTGGTTCATCAGAATTGTGTTTTGTGGTCGAAAATGTTTCTTCATCTTTCCTGGCCATGGTAGCCACTTTGGCGGAGTCGGCTTGACTGTCCAGGGTGTTGTAAATATTGTCCAGTACGCCGTTGATATACCGGCTGGAGTCTTCGCCGCCGAATCTTTTCCCGATTTCAACGGCTTCGTCAAGGGAGACTCTGGGGGGGATGTCCTCCAGGAACATCATCTCATAGGTTGCCAGCCTGAGAATGCTTCGGTCCAGGTGGGCCATTCGTTCCAGTCGCCAGTGTTTTGATGAACGGCTGATGACCTTGTCCAGATTAGATTTCTTATCACAGACACCCCGCACCAGCGCCTTGGAAAAATCCGTCATGGATTCAGCCATTTCGAAATTCTCGCCAATAAGACGAAATGCTTCCAGCGGATCATTATCGCTGAATTCCAGATGAAAAAGGACCTGAACCGCCAGTTCACGGGCCTTTCTTCGTTCCCCTGTAAAATGCTTCATGTTTTCCTGTTACGGAATCTCTTTGAACAGACTGACCATTTCAATGGCAGCCATGGCCGATTCAAACCCTTTGTTTCCGGCCTTTGTGCCGGCACGTTCGATGGCCTGTTCAATATTGTCTGTGGTCAAAACGCCGAAGGATATGGGAACACCCGTATCCAGCGACACACTGGCAATTCCTTTGGACACCTCATTGGCCACATAGTCGAAATGGGAGGTAGCCCCCCTGATGACGGCGCCCACACAAATGATGGCATCATATGTGCCGGTAACGGCCAGTTTCTTGGCCACAACCGGCATTTCAAAGGCGCCGGGAACCCAGCATACCGTGATGTCTTTTTTTGAGGCGTCGTGCCGGACCAGCGCGTCGATGGCCCCTTCCATTAATTTGCTTGAAATGAATTCATTAAAACGGCTCGCAATAATCGCAAACCGCATCCCCTTTGCTACCAGCTGACCTTCTATAACGTTGACCATAAGGTCCTCCTTAATTGACCGGGCAACCGCAAGGGATTGCCCCTACGCAATGCCCACTTTATCTAAAAGATGCCCCAGTTTCTGACATTTGGTTGACAGATATCGGATGTTTTCCGGCTTCGGAATACACTCAATGGAAACCCTGCCGGTCACCTTTAACCCGTAACCCTCAAGGCCGACAATTTTTTGGGGATTATTGGTAATCAATTTCATTTTTCGGACACCGAGGGCCACAAGAATCTGTGCCCCGACGCCGTAGTCCCGCAAATCCGCAGCGAACCCGAGTTCCTCATTGGCTTCAACCGTGTCATAGCCTTGGTCCTGAAGGGCATAGGCTTTCAGTTTGTTGGCCAGACCAATGCCCCGGCCCTCCTGTTGAAGGTAAAGGATAACGCCCTGGCCCTCTTCCTGAACCATACTCATGGCCCTTCTCAACTGTTCGCCGCAATCACAGCGATAGGAATTGAAGACATCGCCTGTCAGGCATCCCGAGTGAACCCGAACCAGGATCTCCATATCCGAAACGATGTCCCCTTTCACCAGGGCCAGGTGCTCATAATCGTCAATGTCGTTGACAAATGCAATGGCCCTGAACTCTCCGTAGGGTGTGCGAAGGGTCGTTTCATCTCCTCGCTGAACAAACGACTCCGTCCGCATCCGATAGGAAATAACATCAGCGACCGAGGCAATTTTGAGATCGTGTTCTTTGGCAAAGGCCTTGAGGTCCGGGAGCCTGGCCATGGTACCGTCCTCTTTCATTATGCCGCAGATAACCGCGGCCGCCTTATAACCCGCAAGCCGTGCCAGATCAACAGACCCCTCTGTCTGGCCGGTTCTGAACAGGACCCCTCCCCTTCTGGCGCGCAATGGAAAAACAAACCCCGGTTGAATCAAATCTTCCGGCCTTGCATCATCGGCTACAGCGGTCAAAATGGTGTGCGCCCGGTCAGCGGCGCCCATTCCTGAACGCATCCCCTGTGCAGCGGCAATGGAGACGGTAAAAGCCGTCTTGTAGGGTGACCGGTTGTCCTGAACCATCTGCTTGAGGCCCAGTTTTTCAACGAGGGGCGGATCCAGGGCCAGACAGATCAGACCACGCCCATATCGGGACATGAAATTAATGGCTTCCGGCGTGATCTTTTCCGCCACCATGGTCAAATCCCCTTCATTTTCCCGATCCTCATCGTCCACAAGGATAATCATTTTTCCCTGCTTCAAATCTTCGATAACTTCTTCAATTGTACTGATGTCCATTTTATCAATTCCGTATTTTAGAGGGGCCAAATCCGTATTTTAAAAGGGTCTCAAGGGTAACCCCTGAAGACTTCCTGCCTTCTGGCTCGGATGGTTGCGTGAAAAGCAGCTTCTCCACATATTTTCCGATTAAATCGGTTTCCACATTAACCGGTTCGCCGACATTTTTTCTTAGTAACGTTGTTTGTGTTCCTGTGTGGGGAATGATGTTTACCTCAAAAAATTCATTTTCACAAGCATTAATGGTCAAGCTTATGCCATCAACGGCGATTGAACCTTTTTCAATGATATAGCGTGACAGTGCTTCATGGATTTCGATTTTTAAGAGCCAGGAGTTATTTCGAGACTCCTTTTTAAGGATTTTCCCCATGCCATCCACGTGCCCCAGTACCAGATGTCCGCCAAGACGATCCGTGAGCCGCAGCGCCCGCTCCAGGTTGACCAGGTCCCCCTGCTTCAACAAGCCCAGTGTGGTTCGGGACAGGGTCTCGCCCGAAACGTCCATATAGACGGCATCCCCTTCCATCCGGGACACCGTTAAACATGCGCCGCTGACCGAAACACTGTCGCCCAGTCTGCATTCGGTCATTTCAAACAGCGGCGAAATACAGACCTGCATTTGATCCTGCATGCGACGGATGCGCTTGATTCTGCCCATCCCCTCGGCAAGCCCTGTAAACATCTGCAATCTCCTCATATATAGCTCATGGTTGATGGCTCATAGCTGATGGCTCAAAGCACTATGAGCCATCAGCCATCACCCATGAGCCGTAAAAGGTTGCCCCCTGACCCTGTTTCTCCCTTCATCCTTGGCCTGATAAAGGGCTTTATCCGCCTGATCAATGAGGGCTTCACAGGGTATGGTTTTAATTTTTGCGGAAGGGCTGAAGCCCACAACACCGAAACTGGCGGTGATACGTATCTCTTTTTCATCATATGAGGTGACGCTCTCAGAAACAATCCTGCGGAGTCTTTCCGCAGATGACATGGCGCTTTTAAAATCTGTTTCGGGCAAAACCATCAGGAACTCTTCACCTCCGTAACGCGCTATCCAGTCAACATCCTTCCTCAACCCTTCCCTCATAGACAACACAAAATTTTTAAGGATCAGATCTCCTGCCTGGTGACCATGGGTGTCATTGACACGTTTGAAATGATCAATGTCCGCCATCACCAGCGACACAGGTCGATGGTAGCGCGTGGCGCGGGCGATTTCCTTGGCCAGGTATTCGTCCATATACGTACGATTGTAACAGCCCGTGAGCTTATCTGTAATGGAGAGGAGCCTGATTTTTTCATATGCGTCCTTCAGTGATTTTTCCAGATCCAGAACGCGGAGAGCCGTTTTCAGCCGGGCAATCAGTTCAGAACGGTCAAAGGGTTTGGTCAAGTAATCATCTGCACCGGCTTCAAGGCCAACGATAATATCTTCTTTGGAATCCCTGGCGGTAATCAGGAAAATATACACATAGCCTTCGGCAGGATTTTCCCTGATGGCCCGGCACAATTCAAGACCGTCCATTTCAGGCATCTCCAGATCCGTCAGAATAATCGGAAAAAATCTTTCCTTGAAAACCTCCAGGGCTTCCCGACCGTCTTCTGCGGATACCACGTCATAGCCTGCCTGGCGCAATGTCATCTCCATCAGTTTGCGAGAAACGGGATTGTCTTCAGCAATGAGTATGGGAAAATCGTTTTTCAAGAATTATGTCCTCACATAGAGCTTTATGGCTCATGGCTCATAGTTCATATGGCTTTGAGCTTCAGATTTACCATAGCCTCGGAATTTTGTTAAGAAGATATTTAGTGTCAAAAGAAAAATGGTGCTGAAGAATGGCAAAAGCAGAAATCGACAAGGCTCTGAAAACCAATATCTTGACTCCATAAATGCGTGACACTATATTCGTATCGGTTACAAAATTTCAAAACGGAGCCTCACATGCAGGAAACTTTTTTACCCATAGAGCAGGACATGGCCGGATTCAATCCCTTTTTTGGTTCCTGGATCTGTCAGGACGATTTGAACATCATGGTGGACGTGGGACCTGCGAATACAGCCGGGCGGCTGGTTCATTCAATGGAAACACTAGGACTTGCTCGATTGGATTATATTTTACTCACCCATATTCATATTGATCATGGGGGTGCTTTGTCCGAGGTTCTGGCCCGTTATCCGGAGGCCAGGGTTATTTGCCATGAAAAAGGTATTCCGCATCTGGTGGACCCTTCCAAGTTATACGAAGGCAGTTTGAAAGTGTTGGGGGATCTGGCGAGGATTTATGGGTCCCCGGGGCCCATTGCTGAAGAGAGGCTGATTTCCCACACAAAATGCCGGGTCGACGGGCTCGGGATCATTGAAACCCCCGGCCATGCCATTCATCACCTGAGTTTTACTTATGGCGGAAAACTTTATGCCGGGGAAGCTGCGGGGAATTATTTTGTTGTGGGAAAACGGGAATACCTCCGTCCGGCAACGCCTCAAAGGTTTTTCCTTGACGTATTCATAAAAAGCGTTGATCGTCTCCTGGCCCTGGAAGACCAACCCATCCGCTACGCCCATGTGGAAAGTGCTGAAACCTCCCATCGGCTGCTGGGGCAGTTCAGAGATCAACTGCTGTTCTGGGAGTCCGTGATCGGTGAATCCGTAACTATGGGGGGCCGGAAAACAGATATCATCCGGAGTTCGGCAGACCGATTACTGAAAGAGGACCCTTGCCTTGCAGCTTTTGACCACATGGATGAAAATACCCAAAGAAGAGAAAAGACTTTCATGGCAAACTCTGTTAAGGGTTTTGTGGGGTTTTTTGAAGAAAAATCAAACAGGCGTTCGTAAGCGCAATGGCTGAAACATGAAAAATAATGAGTTTTTTGAAAAATCCAACTTTCTCTCCCTGATTGAAGCTGACGGCGCTGATCGTCTTCAGGACAAACTGAATGTGATCGATGTTTTTTTGAGCACCGAAGAACATATTACCCTGGAAGAGATGCTGATTCTCCTTCGGGAAAAGGGGTATGATTTCGATTCGGGTTTTGTCAAACACTGCATGCACCGTATGGTGGAGCTGGGGTTCGCGCAGCGGAAACAGTTTGAAGGCCAGCCCATCCGGTATGAGCATCACCACCTGGGCAGGCATCATGATCACCTGGTCTGCACCAAATGTGGAAAAATCGTTGAATTTGCCAACGAACAGATCGAAAGATTACAGGTGGAAGTCGCTGCTGGCTACGGCTTTCACATGCTTCAACACCGGATGGAAATATATGGTCTTTGCTCAGACTGTTGCGCAAAACGAAAACCATTGATGCCGCTGGCCATGGCCAAAGCGGGGGAAACCGTTTTCGTACGAGAGGTGGCGGGGTGCAAACACAAGCAGAGCAGGCTGGCCTCGATGGGTTTGAGAGCTGGCGATCGTGTGGAAATCATCAACAATCCCGGCGGCGGCAGGGTCATACTGGGGCTTGAAAATACGCGTCTTGCCATCGGCAGGGGAATGGCCAAGCGCATTATGGTCTCGCCGATGCAGGATACTTGTAAAGTATAATCGTTTAATTGGGTTACACTGTTTTCTGTAATATTTCTCTGAGCCTGTCCCGAATGGCCCTGATGCATTTTTCACCCCGGCTTCGATAATGATAACGGGCCTTTTTTTCCGCACTCACCCTGTCCGGACAATGTCTCAGGGCCAGTTTCACAATGGCCATCTCATCATCCAGCATAAATCTTCGAAAAATCAGGTTGAACGGCGGGAGGCAAAGTTCTCCTTTTGAAATGGATGCGGCCCAATCGACAATATACGGCATCCCATCAAGCCCAACCAGGGTATTGGGTGCCCGTTTCAGGTCGCAGTGGGCCAATCCCCGTTGGTGAAAGGCACTGACCAGGGTTTCCATGGATTCAAAAAACGTGTGGGGAAGATGCATCTCCTTTTCAAGATTTTCGAGATTCCTGCCCGGAATTTCCTCAACTGCCAGGGCAAGGCCGCCTATGACACCGTAGAACTCAGGCACACCTTTGATGCCGCTGAGCTTTTTATAAGCCTTGGCTTCGCGCCAGATGAGAAACCGACCCACAATATTTCTGAAAAGGAACCTGTTTTCGCTGAAATCCTTGACCACCGCACGGATTCCGTCTTTTTCAACGATCCAGATGGTGGGCCTGGTGTTGGAGGCTTTTCTCAGAACACCGCAACTCGCTGCCGGGAGATCCGCCAATTTCCATCCATCAAACATTTACTTACCATTTCTAGGGGCTCACGTTGTCAATCTCTTCGGAGTGTATTGGATTTACCCTTGTGGATCAAGGAGGAAATGGCCACCATATCTGTGGCTGTGCGTAAGCCAGAGTTGGGGTTGAGAGGTCATTCATAAAACTACTTGCGGAGCATAATATAAATTGACAAAATATCCCAAATAGGTATAATATCTATACCATGATATTTGAATTTGACCCCTTAAAATCAAAAATTAACAGAAAGAAGCATGGAATTGATTTCATTGAAGCCCAAGTGCTTTGGGAGGATCCCGATTTATTCGAGATCCCAGCAAGAACAACAGATGAACAGAGGTTTTTAGTCATCGGAAAGATAGCAGTAAGGCACTGGTCAGGAGTTATCACATATCGTGGTGAAGACATAAGGATTATCTCTGTGCGCCGGGCGAGGGATGAGGAGATTGAGATATATGAAAGCTAAAGACTTTGACAAGGAGTTTGATGCGGGGAAGAGCGTTATAAAGCACCTGGATTTTTCAAAAGCCAGACGACCTGAACAGAGGCAAAAACGAGTCAATGTTGATTTCCCCCTCTGGATGATTCATTCTCTGGATAAGGAAGCCAAGCGACTCGGTGTTCCCCGACAGTCAATTATCAAGATCTGGCTTGCAGAGAGATTGCAGCAAGCTTCAGCGTGACAGCATTCGAACCTGCCTCTCAAGGATTACAAAGACAATCTCTCTTTTTAACGGTTTTGTGATGTAGTCATCCATGCCGGCCTCAAGGCATTTTTCTTTGTCGCCTTTCATGGCATGGGCCGTCATTGCAACGATGGGAACCCTTTGGATTGATGATCCAGCCGTCGTAGCATTCGCTACTTTGGCGGAGTAGGCTTGTTGATTGATGATTGATGATTGTTGCGGAGCCGCCGTTTCGAATTTCCTGATCTCCTGCGTGGCTTTCAGGCCGTCCATCACAGGCATTTGAACATCCATGAATATCAGGTCGAAATCATCCGGGGTTGCGCTGTATTTTTCAACGGCTTCCAGGCCGTTGTTCGCCACCTCCACCTGGTATCCCGCTTTTGTCAGGATCATCTTTGCCAGCTTCTGGTTAACCGGGTTGTCTTCTGCAAGGAGGATGCGTACGGAATGCTTCATCTCTTCCCGGAGTGAATACTGGGTCATGATGGGCGCCTTGGATTTATCAGGGGGAAATCTGAGTTCAGGGTCATCTTCACTCAGCTTTCCCAGGATCCCTTCCAACATGTGAAACAGCTTTTCTCTCTGAATCGGTTTGCTCAAAAAACCGTCAAATCCGGCTCTTTCGCATTTGTAGGCGTCCCGTTCCATCAAAGAAGAGAGGGCGATCAAGGGAAGGGTCTGGATTGATGATCCAGCCATCGTAGCATTCGCTACTTTGGCGGAGTCGGCTTGTTGATTGATGATTGATGATTCAAAATTGCGGATTGCTTTAGCCACGCCATATCCGCTCAACCCCGGCATCTGGATATCGAGAATGCAGAGGTCCGGAGGGTTTCCGGTCTCCATGGCCTCTTGCAGAGTGGGTATCACCTCCCGGCCATCTCTCAGTGTTACCACACCCATGTCCGCGGATTTCAAGACATGGGTTAAAATGTCCAGGTTGGTCTGGTTATCATCCACAATAAGGACCTTTTTACCGGATAGGGATGCCGGGGAGAATCTCTTGGCCTGCTTATCTTCAACTTTTCCGAGGCGCGAAGTAAAGTGAAAGATGCTGCCCTTATTTAATTCGCTTTCGGCCCGGACATCACCGTGCATGAGAATGGATATCTGTTTGCAGATGGATAGCCCCAGACCGGTGCCGCCATACTTTCTTGTGGTTGAACCGTCTGCCTGCTGGAAGGGATCGAAGATGGTGGACAATTTGTCTGGAGGAAGTCCGATGCCGGTATCCCTGACAGCGGCATGAAGCTTTAAATTGTGATCATTTTCCGCTTCAACATCAAGGGAAAGCTCAATCTCTCCTGATTTGGTAAACTTGGAAGCATTGCCCATCAGGTTTGTCAATACCTGTCTGAACCGTACCGGATCTCCCTTTGCGTATGAAGGGACATTATCTCCGATACGGCAAAGGATCTCTATCGGTTTTGATGCAATTTTAGGGCGGATAAGGTCACAGATATCATAGGCGAGAAGTTCGGGATCGAAGACGATTTCTTCAATATCCAGTTCCCCCGCTTCAATCTTGGAAAAATCAAGGATGTCGTTGATCAGAGATAGGAGCGCCGCGCCGCTTCTCTTGACGGTTTTCGCATAATCCGTCTGCTCTTCATTTAACTGGGTATCGAGCATCATATCGGTAAAGCCGATGACCGCATTCATGGGCGTTCGAATCTCATGGCTCATATTGGCCAGGAATTGGCTCTTTGCCTTAGTGGCCAGTTCAGCTTTCTCCGCCAGTTCCCTTTCACGAACGACGGCCGCCTGGAGTTCGGCATTCACACGGTCTGTTTCTTCCTTGGCACTTTTCAACAGTTCCCTGCTCTTGCCGATTTTTCGGACAACAATATTATCCGTATAAGCAATGATCCCGGTGTAGAAAAAGAGAAACAGGATACAGAGGGAAGTGGTCAAGAGGCTGACCTCCGGGACGAAATGGAACCCCATAAAAGTCCCGGCAATGACCGTGCCTGCGCCAAAGAGAATGATCCCCTTGACAAGCATCTTAATACCGCCATAAGCGAGGATGTTGATCATGCATCCGATGGAAAAAACGATGGAAGGCCATGGGCTAAAAGAAAAAATAGCGATCCAGATTCCACCACAGAAGACTTCAAATAGCAAAATGGCATATTCCGCCTTTTTGGGATCCGAGCTTTTTTTCCCAATCAGATAGGCCAGATGAGGCCAGAGAAAACCCTGGCCGATGATCGCGCCCCACAAAAGAAAATTTGCGCCACCATAGAAAACAGACACCGCAATAAATCCGGATAAAGCGTATCCCAAAATACGTGGCACGTAGTGGGACCTTATTAAAGGATGGGCTTTTGAATGGCTTTTATCATTTAACATCCGGCACCTACCCCACAGCCTCCGATTTGAATCCAATAGAGCGTCTTGGACATTTCTCATCTCCGTTTCATTGATGGTTTTAAAAAACAACCATTGTACCGCAGGCGCCGAAAGCTCCTTGAAATAATCATGGGGGTAATTCCGGGTAGTGTCAAGAATATTGTGTGAGGCCGTTGTTTCACCGGTTTTCTTTGGACTCAGGTGGATAGGTCTTTTCCCCATGGTCATGGGTCCTCAGTTCCGCGATCCATACCGGTTTTATGTTTCAGGGCCAGCGTTGTGGTCCGGACCAGGACATAGCAATCCATTTTGATGCGGGCATTCTTATTGACACACCTGCGTTATTGAATGATAATTGAGGCGCATTGACGAAAGTGTCAGAAAAGGAGACGGCAATGATCCGGCAAAGAGGGTTTACCTTCCGGTTACAGGGCATTTTCTTTAACAATTTCATTTTTGTCTTTTCCCTGCTTGTACTGTCCGGATGCGAATCTCCACCTCAGACGGTTTTTAAGATCGGCACAAATGTCTGGATAAGGGATGGGGCTAAATAAAACCGGGCTTGGCCCTAACATCCCTTCCTAGCCCCACCAGTCACTCATGGAAACAGGCGGCCCTTGTTTTTCAGCGGAAGGCGGTTGTCATGAAACCGATCAGTAAAACAAAAGCTCGGTGGATTTACCTGATTTTCTTCTCTGTCCTCTGTTCCTGCTCTTCAGATCATTCAGATTATGAAACGAGATTTGAAAACAATACCCTGCGAATGGATTACCTTCAAACAGGGAATAAAGACACGTCTTCAATAGAGTTCCTGGCCTGGAAAGCAGAACCGTTCTGGGGAGGCCCCAAAGGGAATCTCTTGGAAACGCCAATAAAAGGGGAATTCAAAATTGAGGTGTTTGACGCATCCTTGAATGAACTGATTTATTCAAGAGGATTCAGCACCCTGTTCAGCGAATGGCAGTTCACCGATGAAGCATTAACCACCACTGCAACCTTTTATGAGTCAATCGTCATTCCGTTTCCCAAACAGGAAATCAAGATTCGATTGTTGCGAAGAAACATAAAGCAAGAATTCCATCTGATATTTGAAACATCCTTTAATCCATTCAATCCGGTAATCGAAAAAACACTCACGCCTGCCTATCCCGTAAAGAAAATTCTGGATTCGGGAAATCCCGCGGAACAGGTCGACCTGGTTTTCCTGCCCGAAGGCTACACGCAGGATGAAATGGAAAAATTCAGAACCGATGTGGAGAAACTGATAAGCGCCATGTTTTCATGGTCGCCTTACGACGAATATCAGCACTGGTTCAACATCTGGATTGTTGAAGCCCCTTCGGAAGAAAGCGGAACCGATATTCCCCAGGAAGGCATCTGGAGAAACACAATCCTGAATTCCAGCTTTGATACCTTCGGCATCGACCGTTACCTGACCACAAAGGACTACAAATCCGTCCGCGACCTGGCTTCATGCGCTCCGTACGACCAGATCTGCATCATGGTAAACGTTGACAAATATGGTGGGTGCGGGATCTATAATTTCTACACCCTTTTCACCGCGGATAACGAGATGTCTGAATTTCTGTTCATGCACGAATTCGGCCATGGTTTTGTGGCCCTTGCGGATGAGTATTATTCTTCGGAGGTGCCTTACACTGATTTTTTCGACCTCACGGTTGAACCCTACCAGGAAAATATTACGACGCTGATTGATTTTGGAAGGAAATGGCAGGATATGGTCGATCCTGATACGCCCATCCCCACGCCCGATGATCCCATTTACTACGATACGGTGGGGGTCTTTGAAGGGGCGGGATATCAGGCCAAAGGAATCTACCGCTCCTACCATGACTGCACAATGAAATCAAAAAGCATCAATAATTTCTGCCCGGTTTGCAAGAGAGCCATCGGCAGGATGATTGAGAAAAGCACGGATTGATGAAACCAGATAAAATTTAACTCTTTGATCAGTTCGACAAGAAAAAGGGTGTGAAAAAGCGCTGGCGGGCATCTGGAAAGATGAAATAGATATAATCCGGCTGAATGTCTGGGTGACATTTCAAGACGGTTCCCGGACCCAATGCGGCCAGATGGTATGCTCTGGTCCTGTTTCCTCTAACAAACGGGTTATCATTCAGGGAGCACCAATTCGATTTCATAGACTTTGGGCCAGCATTTACCGGTGATAAATAAATGACCGGTTTCCTCGTCGTAGGCAATGCCGTTTAGAACAAACGGATCTTTGAGAACAGCCGGGTCCGGGTTGATCCCGCTCATATCGATCCAGCCGGTCACGGCGCCTGTATCAGGATTGATCCTTACGATAAGGGCGGTTTTCCAGACGTTTGCATAGACCTCGCCGTCAATATACTCAAGTTCATTCAAGTTGCCCACAGGACCTGCCTGGTCGGCAACAACAACGTATCGCGTTGCCGCCATGGTTTTCGGATCAACAAAGATCAAAGCGGCTGATCCGTTGCTCATAATAAGCTGATTTTCATCGTCAGTGAGGCCCCAGCCCTGGTGCTGAAAATGAAAGCTCCTTTTTAACTGGAAATCATCTTTTTGATACACAAATCCGATGCAGGACTGGTAGGTCAACTGGAAGATTTCATCTCCCAGGACCGTGATGCCCTCTGCAAAATAGAGAGGCGCCAGGTCATGTCTCCTTCGAATCTCTCCCGTCCGAATATCGACAGTCACCAACCGGGATTGATCCCATAGCCCCGCACTTTCGTAGAGGACACTCTCTTCAATTGTCAGCCCCTCGGTGAAAGAGGTTTCATCATGGTCAAATTCATTGAGTATCCTGTATTTGTACACGGGAATCTCTTTTTGCGTCAGGATATCCTCATACCGCTTCTTTTCCCATGCTTCGGCCTTTTCGATCGCCGCATCTCTCGGGCTTATGTTGCCGGCGACTGCCCTTGTGTCGTTGTTGCATCCAGCGGACGTCAGAGACAATAAAAGAATGCTCACCACACAGGTCCCAAACAGCATTTCCTTAAATACGAAACCGACGATGCTCAAATAAAGCTTCTTCATTTTGTTCCTTTCCACGCATGAAGCTTACTAAGGGGACGTCCATACTAAGGGGACGTACTAAGGGGACGTCCATACTAAGGGGACGTCCATACTAAGGGGACGTCCATAAGTTCAAAAGTTTATTCAGGTCACAGCTCAAGCCCCATCTCTTTTACGATTTTTTCCCCTCTTTGAACAGACAGACTCACAGCGGGTTGGGAGATGCCGATTTTCCT
>CAYSFQ010000039.1:0-17684 GCA_964430575.1 uncultured Desulfobacteraceae bacterium | reverse complement strand
TAAAACCGGCAGGTTAACAATCTAATTCCGCTGTTTTCGTTACTCAATGTTCTGACGTGAAGACATGGGCGTAAAGGGTGGAGATCCATTGTTTGCCCTCCTGGGTCAGGCGCAGGTAACGTAATGCATCCTGAATAAGGGGGCTGACCACATCCCAATAGAATTTGGCATAATTTTTACGCAGATCTCCGGGTCTTTTATAACCCAATTTTTCATTGATCCCGATCTCCTCAAATTCATAGTACAGAGATGGCGACTTTCGCAGGTAATCCGGGTCTCCCATTTGGCCGATGAAGTCCGCAGCGCGAACGATCCCGCCATAACCTTTTGTATCCCGGTGCGTTTCATCATCGGGAACGGGAAATCGCGTCATTTCGATGTATGAAGCAATAACCTCTGTATCGATGACCCGTTCCAACCCGTCTAAAAGTTTTCCGCCAAAGCGCTCCCGCACAAAAAGTTGGCTGCGGTCAACGTGATAGGGTGTGAGGGCCACATCTGTTCCGCCTTCCGGAACTTCAACGGTTTTATCTCCCACCCCGGTTGCAAATCGTGTTTCAGTGTCGTTTCTGCATACACCCTTTACATATCCGATGTCATGGCAGAGAAACGCCATAAGGCAATGAAGCCAGTCGCTGGGCGTTATGCCTCCCTCACAGAGGTGCTTGCCTTCCAGGATTGCCTGGCCCGCCAGCGTTACCATGACCGTGTGGTAAAGATCGTGGTAAAGGGCATCGGAGTTGGCGATATTTTCAAGGGCAAGCCGACCTGACCATGCAATTAAATTCCCGAACCCGGGTTCAATGTCGTTGTAGTTGCGACGGTATGCTCTCGCCAGTTCTTCGATAAAATATTCAATGTTTAACTTCTGAAAATTCAACATGATAAAAAGATCTCCCTTATCCATCCTCCGAAGGGTTTTACTTGCCGGGGAGGATAAACACCCATTGAAAATTTATCTCCCCACCTATTGGCTTTAGAAGATATCATCCACCATGGGAAAAGGCAATGGCCTGACAATCATATAAAAGGCGCCGTGTTCCATTTCTGCCTGTTGACTTACGAGGAAAAGCAGCTTAATCTCACAGTCCTGAGGGATATTATTTTCAGTCAAAATAAGTCCATATCACGGGGGAAAACATGACGCGTAAAATGAGAATTGCATCGGGAGTCAGTCAGCTGGACCGTCTTTTAGGGGGAATTTTCATAGGCGACAATGTGGTTTGGCATGATGATGCCGGGAGTCTGGCTTCCGTGTTTTGCTTAAATTTTTTACAGGCATCCACGTCCCAGGAAAAGCCTCTGATATACGTAAGTTTTGATCGGTCCCCCCGAAATCTACTGGAAAAGCTGGGCCCTTTGGCTGAAAGTGAACATATGACCATCCTGGATTGTTTTACTTATGGTAAGGGGGCCGGTTCTGATGTGTTTCTGAATTTTTACGACGAAGAGGCTTCCCATTTGCCATGCCGGATCATTTGTGTAGATGAGCCCTGGAAGGTTAATAAGGTGACGGATTCTTTTTACGGTATTCATGGTGATTTGGAAGGGGATGTTCGATTTATCTTTGAAAGTCTCACCGGCATGCAGGAGCTGTGGGGAGGCGAGGATCATATCATACGGTTTTATTCTCACTCCTGTCCGCGTTTGTACGAACTCAACACCATTGCATACTGGATTATGGAAAAAAAAGCGCATTCCACACGTCTCAGAGCCCAGATCAACCAGATTGCCCAGGTGGCAATCGACCTTTCGGTTAAACGTGGCACCACCTCTCTGACCATACTGAAAGCGGAAAAGCGAAGTCTGGAGAATCAGAACAAACCGCACCGATATTGGGTAAAAGATCTGACAGTGAGCTTCGAAACTGAAAAACATACCACAGGCCAGATTGATCTGGGAATGCGCCTTAAAGAACTTCGGATGAAACGGGGGTTGAGCCAGACGGAACTGGCCAAACTGGTGGGGGTAACACCCAGTACGATCAGTCAGGTTGAGAGCAGGCTCATATACCCGTCTCTGCCGGCACTCCTTAAAATGGCGGAGATTCTTTCAGTTGAAATCAGTTCATTTTTTCAGGAGACATTGGATGTGAGACGTCAGGTTGTCTTCCCTGGTAATGGGGCGGTTGATGTCAAATTTCCGGAATTGCCTGCGGACAGTGTCGGCGCGAAACTGCTGGCCCCTTTGGACTTCGACGGCAAAGCGGAACCCTACCTCATTGAGATTCCACCGAAAAAGACATTGCCGTCGCATTTTTTCATCCATAAAGGTGAAGAGATGGGTTATGTCTTGACAGGCAAACTGCTTTTGAAAGTGGGCAAGGGGGTCTATTCGGCTCGTTCCGGCGATGTCATCTATCTTACGGCCCATATACCGTCTCAATGGAAAAATCCGGGGCCGGGGACCGCTAAGATACTCTGGGTTAAAATTAGATAAGACCCAAGTTGATTTCAGTAGCTCAAAGCGGATCTGAATAAAATATATCTCACGCAAAGGCGCAAAGGCGCAAAGAAACGCAATAAAACTGCTCTTAATGCTTTGCGTCTTTGCGCCTTTGCGTGAGACTTTTTGGTTTTAGCTAAGCTGTCTTAGCTGCTAAGGATTTTCCGGGCGCTTTCGTCGTTCACATCCGCCACATGGGGAATGCCCGTCTCTTTGGCGGTTTCCCGGTTGCCACTCATGAGGTCGTCACGGGCAATTTTGTCGAGAGAAAACCTCCTGGCCCCGGCCATCAATTGCTGCAATCCGCACCCGAGTTTGTCTGCCAGTGTGCAGAAGGCGATGGCACCGTAGGGGATGTTTTTCATTTCATCTTTGCCCACCTTCTTCTGTACGTCAAAATATCCGGCAAAGATTTCCTTGGCGGTGCTGCCCACCTGGAGGACCGATTTGGGAAGTTCAGACCAATGACCGTTTACGGCAGCCCGTTCTTCGGGCTTCAGGGCGCCCTGAATGTTCGCCCCCACAAAGCCCGGAATCATAATACCTCTTCCCATGCAGATCAGTTTCGTATAGGGGGCGCCCAGTGCCAGCGCCTTGAAGATATGGTCTTCAAGGGCAAAACCGCCAGCAAAAGACATATCCACGACGTTCTGTCCCTTGGCAGCCAGCATACTGGCATACTCGTAAGCTTTTGAATGGAGATTAATTGAGGGAACGCCCCAGCTCTGCATCATGTTCCAGGGGCTCATGCCTGTTCCGCCGCCAGAACCATCAATGGTCAGCAGATCAAGTTTGGCATCGGAGGCAAATTTTATGGCCATGGCCAGTTCTTCCATGCCGTAGGAACCGGTTTTAAGAGAAATCCGCTTAAAACCCAGGCCCCGCAAATATTCCACGCTGCTCATGAAATCTTCCCGTACCTGGGCTACGGTATCCAGATTCGTGCCGCCCAGCCGGCTGTGTCGTGCAAAGGATTTGATGGAGCCATTTTCAAAGGCTTCCTGCGCTTCGGGCAGTGTGGGATCGGGATCCACCACATAACCCCGTTCTTTGAGGAAAAGGGCATAATCGAGGCTGGTGACCTGGATTTCACCGCCGATATCCTTGGCGCCCTGGCCCCATTTTAATTCAATAATGCATTTCTCCCCATATTTTTCAACCACGTATTCCGCAACACCATTACGGGTATCTTCCACGTTGAGCTGTACAATGATGGCGCCGTATCCGTCAAAATAGCGCAGGTAAGTGTCGATGCGTCGGTTCAGTTCAGGGGAGATTTCAATCTTGCCTTTTCGGGTTTCACCCGGGTTGATTTTAGATTTTCGGTCAACTCCCACCACGTTTTCTCCAATTACCACCGGAATGCCCGCGAGAGCGCCACCGATGGCAAAGGAATCCCAGTACTTTTCAGCCACAAAGGTTGAACCCAGGGCCCCTGTCATGAGGGGCATTCGAACCTTGGTTTTCACTTCATTGCCGAATTCGGTTTCCAGGCTCACGTTGGGAAAAATACAGTCGTCGGGGTTGTTGGTCAGGTTGTCCGCCAATCCGGAAACGCCGTAGGCATATCCCTGGATTCGGAGAGAGTTGTAGGAAACGCCCACGTGGGTGGTATTGTTGGCGCCGGCGGTAACAATGCCAAAGCTTCTCGGATAGAGCAGTTTTCTGCCCACCAGGCTGGAGAGCCAGGTTTCACACCGCCCGTTGCAATCTGCTCGGCAGAGGGTGCAAAGGCTCGATTCGGCTGGATTGCCTCGGTTGCTTGTGCCCAGAACGTCGTTGCTTTTTGAAAATCGCATGGTTGAATCTCCTTTGTTAAAGTATGAAAGATTGGGTTAAACAAAAAAAGGCGTCCTTCCCCAATAAAGGGAAAATTGGACGCCTTTGTCACTTTTGTAATAAATACCTTCCCACGCCATTGTGGAAAAGATTCATTAAGCCTTCATGCTGAACCATTACTTTTAGTACAGCTAATCGAATTTGTCAAGGATTTTTACTGAAAAATTTGGCAGATCTTTAGTCAGGCTTAAGCATTGTGTTTTTTGAGGAAGTGGGGGAATGAAATCAGAGTTCGTCTGAAAGCAAAACCGCCTCAGCGATATGCCCAATGGACTTTCGGGAATCCATGGCGCGTTTCTGCATCCACCGGTAGGCCTGCTCCCCGGTCATGTTGCGTTGCCTCATGAGCACTTCTTTGGCGCGCTCAATCAGCTTTCGTGCTGCCAGCTCTTCCTGGATGACCTTGGTTTGTACCATGAATTCTGTATTTAGAATTGCTACAGCCGCCTGGTTGGCCACCGCTTTAATCAGATTGACCTCTGTTTCCGGAAAATCGTGGGGTTCTGAGGTAAAACAATTGAGAACGCCGATGACTTTTTCATCCTTGACTTCAAGGGGAACGCTGACCATGGATACAAGGCCCAGTTTTTTGGCCATCTCTTTTTCCTTGAATCGAGGTTCCTCCAGGACATTTTTGAGGATCAACGGCTGGTTATGGGTCGCGACGAAGCCCACCACCCCTTCATCCATATTGAGGGAGCGGTCTATTACATATTCCGGCTCAATGGCCTGGGTCGCTTTCAGGCGAATTTTCTTAGGTGTCTCGCCTTCGTCGATGAGCCAGAGGGAACAAATCTCAACGCCGGTCACCTTGGCGGTGACCAAGACGATCAATTTGAGGATATCCTCCAGATAAAGGTCCGAAGTGATGGCCCGGCTGATATCCGTGAGGGCTTTGATATATTTATTGTAGGTGTTTGAAGAAATTTTTTCCATTGGTTTTTCTCGTAAAAAGCTACGAAGCTATCTTTTAACACCGTTTCGAGACCTTTGAAAAATGTTCAATTTTGTTCGAGTACAAGGAAGGCGAAAATTTCAACCACAGGAATACATTTTGGTATTTCGAGGATTGAAATTTTAGACTGACGCAGTAATCGGGCAAAAGAGGACGTTTTGCAAAGGTCTCGTTTCAGATGACGGGTTTGATGTCCACAACCGGGGTCTTATCCACCACTTCAAGGGCCTGTACTCTGATCTTCGACGGTTGGTCCAGGCCGATAATGCGAGTCTGATGAACGCCGATCGGATTGGGCCGACTTGGGGAACGGGTGGCGAAAACACCCTTGAGGGGATTTTCCCTGTTCCCTCTGGGATGGACCTGCAATGTGTCACGATTGGCCAGATGCATCCAGGTGAGCACAATAATCTCATCACCCGGGTGCAATCCGTAGAGGCCATCTGCATATGCCGGGTCGATTTCAATCCAGGCTTCAGGCGCCCCTTCCTTTTCCTGAAAAGGACAATCCCGCCTGTTTTCGAGGCTCGATCGAACCATGCCGATCTGCCTCCATTCAAAATCCGGCATATTTTCCATGCCACTATTTACTCAGATTTTCGCGAATCAATCCAGTGAGTTTTTTAATATCCTGCGGGGTCAGTTTCCCGGCTTTCATGAAAATCAGTTTTCCATCCTTGTCAAAGGCCAGAACATCACTGTTGTCGTCAGCCAGGTCCCATTCCTTTACCAGGATCTTGTCATAGTCCCGCACATAGATGGCATTGGGATACTTTTTCTGCTTGTCTTCCAGGGCGGAGGAGATGGCAAAATTGGGAAGCCAGGTGGCATCCATATTGATGATGGCGTAAGACTGGTATTGATCCCGTGGAAAATTTTCCAATCGAAGGGCTTCACTGGTGTCGTTGTTGAGATCTTTTTCATCGGGATCCACATAAAAGAGCACGTGGACTTTTCCGGCCAGTTCCTTGCTGCTCCAGGGGCTGCCGTCCAGACGTCCGCCCAGGTCGCCTTTCAGTTCCACTTCCTTGGGGGTTTGACCCACTTCCAGCCCTGCCCATGCGGGCGAAGCCATAACACATACCGCCAACAGCATCATTACCAGATATCTCATATTCGTTCTCCTTATCTATAGTTGTATTTTTCTCAAGCGAGTCTGAATTTTTCACCTGAGCCTGTCAGATCCGAAAACGTAAGAAATAGATCATAATTTAGGTGCTTGTGTCAATGAGAATTGACGATTATGAGCATGTTCGTTTTAAAGGTATCGTCCGAATTCAAGGGATTTTTTGTTGATAGCAAGCCCTGTATGGGGCTGAATCATTTCATGCGTGGTTTGTTTAAACGGGAGATACATCAAGGTTGCGCCTCTCACGGCCATGTTGATGTCGGGTAGCCTGGGCAGGATATCTTTTTTGTTGACGGTAGATGCCGCCAGTGTCACCTTGCCCCCCTGAATGGCTTCGGAGAGGGGCAGCGTCACCGGATGGCGAATCTCATTGGGGAATTCTTTTTTGCCCACCAGATTCTCCTGGGACAGGGTCAGCCGTCTTGATATGGCCAGAAAAAGCTTTGGCCGAATTTTAAAGGCCGGCGCCCAGAATTCCATGCCTTGATGATCCCATGACTTTTGGACCACTCTCGGCTGGTTTGTAATCCGTATGAAATCGGCAAAGGAGTTAATGGCAATGCCTTCAGTTCGGACGGACATCCTCCAGAAAGGGAGATAGGTCAAATCAGGATCGTCACCCGAAACCACAAGAAAATCCACGGGGACGAATCGCCCCCGTTGGGCTTCCCAGGCCGTTTGACAGTTGGGGCATGTCAATACAACGCTGTCCTTCTGGCCTTCAAGGTTCCATCCGCACCGGGGACAAAGCGTCGCCAGAAACGTGAGTTGCCAGGGTGAGGTATTTTCAGTGATGGATGAAAATTTTTCCCTGTCCCTTGGCAGCTTTGCCACGGGGCGGCGGGTGATGGCATCAAACAGGGTGCCCTTTTCAAAGTAAAGGGGCAGGTAGATGAGGTTTATGGCTTCACCCACATAGGCCCTGTGGAAAATCTCTTCTGAAATGCCGGCCGAAGACTGCTTTTCGGCCCGGGTCAGCATTTCGGTTGTTTTAAGGAAGCATTTCAGGAAAGACCCCCTGGTTTCCTGGCCCACGAAACGCATTTTCATGGCCTGCGGTCTCAGCCCCAGGGAAATGGGAAAGCGCTTGATGGGAACAGCCAGCCGCGTGATATCTATGATCCGATAACTCACTCTGCGAGCCTGGCAGGCATAAACAACGCCTCGAAACCGGAGATAGGGAACATACAGGATTTTTTTACTCTGCGTTTTGTGGGGAAGCACAAACCGGAAAGGTCCCCTAGAGAAAAGAAAACTCTTTACATCACAGTATGGGCACTGAAGGATGTGGTCGGTTTCGTCCAGTTCAACAGGACCGCCGCACTGGGGACATTCCTGTTTGACCAAAAAACCCATCGCGACTCCGGACTAAAGCCTTTCTCCACATTGGTTACAAAATGTGGCGTCAGGCAGGTTTTCTCCCTTGCAGTGAGAGCAGATCTTTTCCTTGGGTTTTTCATCGACCCCTTGGCCGCATTTGGGGCAGAACCTGGCGTTGGGGGGCAGGTTCTTGCCGCAGTTGCCGCACTGATCAAAGACCAGTTGCTGGTGACCGCAGTGAGGGCAGAATCTGGCCTCTTTAGCAATTGCCTGTTTGCAGTCCGGACAAAAGTTTTCAGGCGGCGCAGTTTGCCCCTTTTGCCTGAAAGCGTCGCTGAACATGGCGGGCATCATGAACCCCATGCCCATGCCCAATCCGGCACCTGCTTCCCCCTGGGATGCGGCCGCTTTTTCCATGGCCATGGCCGCCTTCATTTTTACCAGGCGATCCAGGTCGGGAATGATATTCAGGCGGCTTTTGTCGTCGATGGTCGCTTGTACCTCGGGCGGCGGTGTTATGGACGTGATATAGAGATGGGTCAGGCCCAGGCCGAAGTGGCTGAGATCGGCCTTCAGGGTTTCCTGAAGCCCGCTTGAGAGTTCATCATAGGTTCCGGGAAGGTTGAGCAGGCTGTCCAGGTGTTCTCCCAGGTGGTCGTTAAATCTGGAGACAATGACCCGTTTCAGATATTCCTCGATTTGCTCAGTGGTGAACTGGCCCATGGTGCCCACCATGGTGTTGATGAAAAGGAGCGGCTGAATGACCTGAATATTGAAAACCCCGTGGGCCCGAAGCCGTATGAGCCCCAGTTCCGAATCCCTGAAAGCCACCGGTTCACGGGTGCCCCACTTAAGGTTGGGGAAAACTTTCATGTTGACCATGTAAACTTCCGCCCGAAGTGGGCTGGTCATGGCCCAGGGTATGGCCAGAATTTTGGTGAGAATGGGAATGTTCGCGGTTTTCAAGGTATGACGGCCGGGCCCGAAAGCATCGCATGCCCGACCCTTGTAAAAGAGAATGCCCGCCTGGCTTTCCCGCACGGTAAGCTGTGCTCCGAATTTGATTTCCCCCGAGCCTTTTTCAGGGATTCTGTGAACCAGCTCCTTGCCGGTCTCGTCAAACCATTCGATGACTTCTAGGAAAATCACATTGTCCATTCCCATGGTTTCGCCCCCCTTCTTTTGAACTATTTGGTGTAGTTTATCCGTTGTGGGCTTAAACCACAAGTAAAGAATGATCCTGAAAATCCTGTTTGACATGGGATTTTGGCAAGGCTACTATACCCTCTTCGAAATGAATATCAATCCGCAGATTAGGCGGATTGCAAATAACATGAGTGTCTGCGTGGAGATTAAGATGAATGATAAAGTACATATGGCTGCCCTTTTTTACCCCGGGAACATTGCTGTAATCGGAGCGTCCGCCACATTCGGAAAATGGGGGCAGGTTATTTTTTCAAATATTATGGCGGGTGGTTTTAAAGGCAACGTTTTTCCGGTAAACCCCAAAGGCGGGAAGATGTTCGGGTTGAACGTGTTTCGGAGTGTTAAAGATATTCCGGATGCCGTGGACCTGGCATTTATCACCACACCGGCCGAAACGGTTCCGGGGCTGCTGGAAGAGTTGGGAGAAAAGGGTGTTAGAGGCGCGGTTGTTATCACATCTGGGTTCAGTGAGACGGATGCATCCGGAAAAAGGCAGGAAAGAGAGATCGCCCGTGTTGCTCGAAAAAACGGTATATGGATCATCGGCCCCAATACCATGGGGATTATCTGCCCCCATGCCGGCCTTTTTGCCACGGGCTCCCATCCGCGGCCGCAAAAAGGGTCGGTGGCCTTTATTTCACAATCGGGAAATCTGGGAAACCAGCTTGTTCACTGGGCCGAGCAACAGGGAGTCGGTATTTCCCTCTTTGTGGGATCCGGCAATGAGGCCATGCTGACCTGTCCCGATTATCTGGAATACCTGGAAAATGATCTCAACACCCGGTTTATTGTGCTGTATGTGGAAAATGTGGCGGATGGGAACCGGTTCATGGAAACGGCTGGCCGGATCAACAGAAAAAAGCCGGTGATCCTCCTCAAGGGAGGCAGCACACAGGCGGGGAAAAAGGCAGCTGCATCCCATACGGGCGCCATGAGCGGCGAGGATGCTATTTTTAAGGGCGCGTGCCGTCAGGCGGGAATCCTGAATGTGAGTGTTCCGTCGGATTTGCTGAGCCTGTCAGCCGGGTTTTCTTCCCTTCCGCTGCCCCGGGGGAATCGGGTGGGCATTGTGACTTTGGGAGGGGGCTGGGGCGTTGTGACGGCCGATGAATGCACCAGGGAAGGTCTTGTAATTCCAGAAATTCCGGACCGAATTGTGGCAAAGATCGGAAAATACCTGCCCGAATTTTGGAGTAAGGGGAATCCCGTTGATCTGGTGGGAACCCGGAATCTGGATGCTCCGGTGGTGGCTATGGAAGAACTGATGAAATGGGACGGAATCGATGCGGTCATTTGCCTGGGCATTATCGGCAGACAGGAACTGGTGAAACAGCTCCTGGAATCCACCGGACAGGCCGATCCTGATGTTTCTCAGGAATTTCTGGCCCAGGTTGAAAAAATGGGCCGTGAGTTTGAAGAGGGTTTTATTGCCCGTATGACGACCTTTATGGAGATCTATAAAAAACCCGTTATCGGGGTTTCCATGGCCGGAACGGGCAAGGGCGTGGTGCGGCCCGTTCCCGGAAGCCGGTACAGCGGGGTGATGTACCAGACGCCCGAGACCGCGGTGAATGTGCTGGCGGGAATGGTATCTTACAGCCGGTTTTTGTTGAAAAACCGTTCACGGTTGTCGGTTCACTGAAGTAATGGAAATAATGAAGATAATGATCAAACATCTTGCCGCTTCAGAATGGAGATCCTTGGTTCTTACATATTGACAAGGTATAATAGTCGGATTATTATATGGCATATTGTCTGATAATGGAGGGCTAATGTTATGCGTGTTACAGATTACCTCTCAGCAACTGCGCTCTCAAAAAAAACTTCGGCCACATTGGATGCGCTGGAAAAGGGTGAGGCAGAAAAACTGATTATTTTGAAGAACAATGCTCCGAAAGCAATCCTGCTTTCTATTGAGTACTATGAATCTATGCAGGAAGAGATTGAGGATCTCCGCCTGACAGCGCTGGCGCTCGCACGGTTGGAAACCCTTGATGAAAAGAAAGCCTTGTCCCACGAGTACATTCAGGAAAAATTCGGCAAATGACGTGGCGCATCCTATACCATCATTTGGTGGAAGAGGATCTGGAAAGCGTCGGATCTTCCTCCGCACGGCGAATTGTAAAGGCCATAGACTCGAAACTGACCCTTTCCCCAATGGATTTTGGTGCGCCGCTTTCGGGAAATCTGGCGAATTTTCGAAAGCTGCGTGTGGGAGACTACCGCGTGGTGTATCAGGTTCGGGAAAAGACGGTTGTTGTTTATGTGCTGGCTGTTGGGCCCCGTCGGGATAAGGAAATTTATAGAGCAGCTTTGAAACGAAAATAACAAAAACAAAGTCCGGGTGTCTTTACCCTTGCCCCGGAACCATCAGCGATGACGCTTTCCCTCGGTTTTCGCTTTTACTGGCTTTTGAGGTGGCATCTGTTTCAGATGTTCTGCTAAGAATTTTTTTGCGTAATCCCAGGCTTCAATCCATCCCTTGTTGCCTTTCTTGAGTGTGTGTTCGCCGCCTTTAACCAGTTGAAGTTGAACCTCTTTGCCGCAATCCAGCATGGCTTTCGCCATTTCGAGGCTCTGATCCATGGGGACCCGGGTGTCCTGCTCCCCGTGGATCAGCAATGTGGGTGCATGAATAGCGCAAGCAGCGTAAATGGGGGATTTAGCTTTCAATCCCAGGCCTTTGGCACAGACCTCTGGAACGTATGCGTCTTTGATGCCTGGGGCCCCTGTGGTTTGGGCCCACCGATCCAGGTCAGTCACGGGAAAAAAGGCCACGACGGCTTTGACTTTTGGCGTAAGGCCTGCCGCCAGAAGAGCCACCTGCCCCCCTTGTGAGAATCCGAGCAGGCCCATGCGGTCGGGGTTGACCCCGGGTTGGTGGGAAAGCCACTGGATTGCCTTGACCACATCAAAAGGCTGACTGCCGCCGCAATCGTCCTGTCCCCCCGTGTCGGGCCATCCACGCATGGAAAGCGCCAGCGCTACATAGCCCTCCCGGGCCAGATGCCAGGCAACAATGCTGACAATATCCGCGCCGTTTTTTCCCGGCTCAAGCCAGCCATGGAGCACCACGACGGCCGGATCGCTTTTGCCCGGATCATCGGGGCCATAGAGAATACCGGCCATGGAGATGTCATCTCCGGGGATGGCAACCCGGGTCCCTTCCTTCAGAATTTCTTGTTTGTCGATGCAGGCGCCTGTCAAAATGATGAGGAGAAGTGTGAGGAGACTGACGCCACCTTTGACAGTCTTTATAAGCGTTGGATTGGGGCGGGGGATACCCATCCAAAACCCCTTTACACGTCCAGGTTGCGGTGAATCAGCTTGATGACCGATTTAGGATTGGCCTTGCCCTTGGTCTTTCTCATGACCTGGCCCACCAGAAAATCAATGGGTTTAAGATTCCCTTCCTTGATTTGAGAAACCACTTTGGGGTTTTCATTCATCACATCATCCAGAAAAGCTTCCAACTGGTCTTCATCTTGAATGGGCTTCAGTCCCTTTTTATGGATGATCGCTTCCGGTTCTTCCCCGGTTTTAAACATATCCTCCAGAATTTCTCTGCCGATTCCGGGTGTCACCTTGCCCTGGCTTACGAGATTGACCAATTCCGCGCAGTTTTTTGGCTCGATCGGGCATTCTGAAATGGCAGAGGATGCCTCCTTGAGAAGCCTGAAAAGCTCTTTGATAATCCAGTGGCTCAGTTTTCTGGGATCCTCCGAATGGGAAACGCAAGCGGTGAAATAGTCCGAGACGGCCCTTTCCTTGGTCAGGATCAGCGCATCGTCTCTGGGAATGGCATATTCATCCATAATTCGCTTGACCCTCTGGTGTGGGAGCTCGGGCAATGCACTTTTGATGTCGGTGATAAACTTCTCTTCGAGGTTTACCTCCAGCAGGTCGGGATCCGGAAAATAACGGTAATCGGGGGCGTCTTCCTTGCTCCGCATGGGACGGGTGATGCGCTTTATTTCATCAAAGAGAAGCGTTTCCTGTTCAATTGTGCCGCCGGATTCCAGTATTTCCGCCTGCCGCTTCATTTCGTATTGGAGCGCTTCCATCATGAATCGAAAAGAGGACATGTTTTTGACCTCGGTCCGGTTGCTGAACCCCGTGGCTCCCCTGGGGCGAATTGAAAGGTTCACATCACAACGAAGCTGCCCCTTTTCCATTTTGCAGTCACTGACGCCGATGTAGCGGAGGATCTGCCGCAACTTTTCCAGATAAGCCCGGGCTTCCTGAACGGAGCGTAAGGGGTTTCGTTCATGGTCTCCCACAATCTCAAGCAGCGGTACACTGCTTCGATTGTAGTCCACCAGGCTGTAGTCGGCGTCATCAAAGGAATCGGATGAATGCACCAGTTTTCCGGCATCTTCCTCCAAGTGAATCCGTTTGATGCCGACGGGGTAGGGTTTTCCATCATCACCCGTGATTTCAAGATATCCGTTTTCACAAAATGGGAGTTCATACTGTGAGATTTGATATCCTTTGGGTAGATCAGGATAGAAGTAGTTTTTCCGAGCAAACCGCGACCGCCGGTTTATGGTGCAATCAAGGGCCACACCTGCAGAAATGGCATATTCCACCGCTTTTTTATTAAGAACGGGAAGCGCTCCCGGCTGTCCGGTGCAAACCGGACAGATTTCGGTATTGGGAGGGATATCATAAGCCACCCGGCAATTGCAGAACAGTTTCGTTTCGGTTTTCAGTTCGACGTGTGTTTCAAAGCAAATGATAGCATCGTATTTCATGGTTGAGTTCCCTGATTAACTATTGGCCATTGGTTACCGGGGTATTCACATTTGCCGTTCCAGCCAGCCGCTCGTAGGCTGCCCCCACCCGAAGGACCGTCTCTTCATCAAAGGGTTTTCCCACGATTTGAAAGCCCACCGGCAGGTCATCTATTTTACCGCAGGGAAGGCTCATGCCGGGCAGTCCCGCCAGATTAAGAGAAACGGTGTAGATGTCCACCAGGTACATCTGCAGGGGATCGGTCATTTTTTCACCCAGGGCAAAGGGCAAGCACGGCGTGACCGGAGTCATGATACAGTCCACTTTCTTGAATGCCTCGTCAAAATCCCCTTTGATTAATTTCCGGGCCTTCTGAGCTTTCAGGTAATAGGCATCGTAGTAGCCTGCTGAGAGAACATAAGTCCCCAGCATGATCCGCCGTTTGACCTCCATGCCGAAACCTTCCGTTCGGGTATTGTGATACATTTCCATGCAGTCAGCAATATCCCCCGCATTTCTGAAACCATATTTGACACCGTCAAACCGCGCCAGGTTGCTGCTCGCTTCAGCGGTGGCGATAAGATAGTAGGCGCCGATGGCATAGGGGCTGTGGCTCAGATTGATGGGAACGACACTGGCCCCGTTTTTTTCGAGAAGCGCAACGGCTTCAAGTACCTTCCCTCTGATCTTTGAGTCCAGCCCTTCTGTAAAAAATTCTTCGGGAATTCCCATTCGAACGCCTTTGATATCCTGAGCGAGGCTTTTCAGAAAATCGGGTTTTTCCACATTGGCGGAGGTGGTATCCAGTGGATCATGGCCGGAGATGACATTCAGCATCATGGCGCAGTCCGCCACTGTCTTTCCAATGGCCCCGATTTGATCCAGTGATGAGGCATAGGCGATCAAGCCGTACCGGGAAACCCTGCCGTAGGTGGGTTTAATGCCGGTGACGCCACAAAAGGCAGACGGTTGACGAATGGATCCCCCGGTGTCTGTTCCCAGGGCGAGGATGCTTTCGCCGGAGGAAACCGCTGCCGCGGAACCGCCGCTGGAGCCCCCGGCTACCCGTTCAAGGTCATTGGGGTTTCGGGTGGGGCCTACAATACTGTTTTCCGTGGAAGATCCCATGCCGAATTCATCCATGTTGGTTTTTCCCACCAGGACGGCGCCGGCATCCAGTATATTTCCACAGGCAGTGGCATTATAGGTGGGAACAAAATCCTCAAGAATTCTGGATCCGCAGGTGGTTTTGATGCCTTTTGTGCACAAGAGGTCTTTGACCGCAACGGGAATGCCGGTCAAAAGGGGAATGTCACCCCCCTGCCTGAATTTTGCATCGGCAAGATCGGCTTGTTTGAAAGCGGTCTTGCGGGTTGTGGTGACAAAAGCGTTAATGGATTCTTCCCGCTCATCGATTCTTTTGAAAACCGATTGGGTGATTTCCCGTGCGCTGACGTCTCTCTGTCTCAGCATTCCGGCCAATTCCATTGCGCTTCGGTCGCACAGTTCCATGGTTTGACGTTCCAATATCTTAACCTTCCAGTATTTTGGGTACTTTGTAGTAGTTTTCTTCTCTCATGGGGGCGTTTTCAAGCAAGGGCTCTGTTTCCTTACGGTCCAGAGGCCGGTCATCCCGCCAGACATTGTCTATTTCAAGAACGTGACTCATGGGAGAGACGTGGTCTGTATCCAGATCTTTCAGGGTTTCCACATAGTTTAGAATGGAATTGAGGTCTTTCTGAAAAAATGCGGTCTCCTGATCTGAAAGTTCCAATCGTGCCAGTCTGGCCACGTGACTGACCTCTTCTCTGGATATCATTTCAGATTTTAAACTTCTTGCCGTGACCGTACTGTCACGGGCAGATGTCTGAGCATCTTTCACAGATGCCACCGAAGCGTTCCCCGAAGGAATGTTCAGCCCCAATTCCTCAAGTTGAGCACCATCGGCCGTGGACGGGGCCTCGGTCAGGGGACAGAAGGCCCTCCGGTTTTTGGGGAATGCAATGACATCCCGTATGGAGGGTGTGCTCAGTATCATGGCAATGACACGGTCCAGACCCAGGGCCAGGCCCGCATGGGGGGGAGTACCGTATTCCAGGGCCTTCAGGAAGAAACCAAATTTGGCTGTTGCCTCTTCCCGGCTCAAACCCAAAGCTTGAAATATCTTTTTCTGAACATCCATCCTATGAATACGGATGCTGCCGCCGCCCAGTTCCTCGCCGTTCATGACCAGGTCATACGCCCTTGAGTTGAGGGCTTGGAGCGCATCCATGTCGTCGGGGTCAAAATCCACCCGGTCGGGCATGGTAAAGGGGTGATGCTGGGAGCTGATCTGGCCGTCTTTAAATTCAAAGAGCGGGAAATCTGTGACCCACAGGGGTCGCCAGTGGTCTTTGGGAATCAGGTTCAGTCTCTCGGCCACATGGATACGAAGTCTGCCCAGCACTTTTTTCACCAGGTCAGTGGATTCATCCGCAATCATCATGAGGACGTCTCCATCTTCCGCCTCGAAGCGTTTCAACAGCCCCTCCTGTTCCTTTGGGCTGAAAAACTGAACGATATTGGACTGAAGTTTTCCGCCAGTTACCCTCATCCAGGTCAACCCTCTGGCGCCGAATTGCGGCACAATCGTTTTCGCATAATCGTTTTGCAGAATGTTCTTGCTGAGGGTGCCGGCCGGGTCTTTGACGGAGAATCCCCTGATTTGACCGCCCTTATCGATGATTTGCCTGAATATGGCATACTTTGTGTCCTGAAAAATATCCGTAGCATCGGCAAGGGTCATTTCAAACCGCAGGTCTGGCCTGTCCGTTCCATAACGGTTCATTGCCGTTTCGTAGGTTATCCTGGGAAAGGGCCTCGGAAGTGCTACGCCTCCGATGGCAAACATTTTGGCTGTTAATTCTTCAATGGTTTCATAGATGAATTCCTCATCAATGAACGAAGCCTCCATGTCCAGCTGGGTAAACTCTGGCTGCCGATTGGGCCTAAGGTCTTCATCGCGAAAGCATCTTGCGATCTGAAAATAACGGTCCATGCCGCCGATCATGAGGATCTGTTTAAACAGCTGTGGCGATTGGGGCAGGGCATAAAATTTCCCGTGATGAACCCGGCTGGGAACCAGGTAGTCCCTGGCGCCCTCAGGCGTGCTTCGGGTCAGAAAGGGGGTTTCAATTTCAAGGAAGTTTAAGGTATCCAGGAAATCTCGAATACATTTGATAATCTGGTATCGTTGGATAAAGACGCCCTGCACTGAGGGTCGTCGAAGGTCCAGGTATCGGTATCTAAGCCTTATTTCTTCATCCACATTTTCAGGGCCGGCCTGGATCTCCTCGCCAAATACCATGGCTTTTTCACTGATCTGAAAAGGCAGGGTCTTCGATTTTGATAACAGTTTCAAGCCAGTTGCCAGGATTTCAATTCTTCCCGTATTGAGGGTCGGGTTTTCAGCGGCTTTATCCCTCAAGGTCACCCGGCCTCGAACTTCAATGACATACTCTTCCCGTATTGAAGCGGCTGTTTCATAGCTGGCCTTGTCTTTTTTCGGATCAAAAACCACCTGAACGACACCGCGTACGTCCCTCAGGTGAAAAAAAAGAATGTTTCCATGGTCCCGTATGGCATCAACCCAGCCCATGAGCAGTACTGACTTTCCTGCATGGGAATCGGTCAACGCGCCACAATATGTCCTTTCTTTCCAAGTCATCAAAATCCCCTGGCTGTTTCTACCCACTAATTAATGCAGGCTACTATGCTCAAGTCGTAATTGGTAAGGAAGATCCTTGAATTAACCGAATAAAATCCATCTTTATAGTTTAGATGGTTTTTTTAGTCAACAGTGGGTGAATTCTTTTTTTGAATGATTGCACCATGGGAATCAGAATGATACATTATAAATGGGGTTTATTCTTCTGGCATGTATGTTGAAATTGATTGCGCTCCCCTGTACGGGTCTGATAATATTTAAATTCTTCAATCTTGGACTTTATGTTAGGATTCAAAAAATAAACCCCATAATGTCTTTTCATAAGGAGAAAACAATGGCAAATGCAAGAT
>CAYSFQ010000038.1:0-17706 GCA_964430575.1 uncultured Desulfobacteraceae bacterium | reverse complement strand
AGGGAGATCAGGTCTCTTTTGATATTGAGCAGGGACAGAAAGGTCCCGCTGCTGCTAATGTTAAGGTAATGTAGCCTGTGTAGCCTGAACTATTTTTTTTGATCATCAGGGGCGCTCTTTCGTGAAGTCGGGGGAGCGCCCCTTTTTTATTCTTTAGAGAAGTTACATCATGAGAATTCTGGTCGTTGAAGATGATCGCAAAATTGCGTCCTTTATTGCAAATGGTTTGAAAGAGGCTGGATTTGCCGTGGATGTGGCCCTTGACGGTGTGGACGGCCTTCACCTGGGGGAGACCGAACCCTATGATGCGGCCGTGGTGGATATCATGTTGCCGGGGCTTGACGGGTTGTCCCTCATTGAGCGGCTTCGTCAGAAAAAGATCACTATCCCGGTGATTATTCTCAGCGCAAAACGGTCGGTGGACGATCGGGTCAAGGGTCTGCAGACCGGTGGAGATGACTACATGACCAAGCCGTTTTCATTCTCCGAGCTCCTGGCCCGCATTCATGCCCTCATTCGCAGATCAACCCGGGTTGCGGAACCGTCTACACTTCATGCCGGGGACCTGACACTGGATCTGTTGACAAGGGAGGTGGAACGAGGAAAAGAGGGTATCAGCCTTCCTGCCCGTGAATTTGCCCTGTTGGAACACCTGGTCCGCAACAAGGGCCGTATTGTTTCCAAGACATCCATCCTGGAGCATGTCTACGATTACAGCTTTGATCCTCAGACCAATGTGGTGGATGTGCTGGTCTGTCGTGTGCGGAACAAAATCGACAAGGATTTTGATAAAAAGTTGATCCATACGGTGCGCGGGATGGGTTATGTCCTCAAAGAGCAGTAGCAAAGTCGGCTTAACCTTCAGCCTCAAACTGAGCGTGCTCTACGCGCTCTTTTTTGTCATTGCCTCGGGCGGGCTGTTCCTGGTGGCCTATTATCTGATCGGCAACCTGGTTGAACAGCGTGAGAAGGAAATTGTAGAGGACCGAATCCTGGAATACCAGGCCTGGTATGCGGAAGGAGGGATTCGAGCACTCAAGGCCCGCTTTGACGAACAGGCCAATCCTGAGGGCGATATTTTTTTTGTTCGCATTGTAGGGCCGCTGAATCAGGTGCTCTTCTTGAAATTTCCTCCCGGGTTTGAAGGTCTGGATCCGCGCCGTTTGAGGGCTGTTCAGCCGGGAAAGAAGGATTTCTGGCTCTCCCTTGAGGGGACCGCTGAAAAAGGGTCCTGGACAGTGGGCATGGCATCGCTTCCCGGCGGCATCACCCTTCAGGTGGGGAAGAGTTCAGCCCGAAGCCGGGAACTGCTCTCCTATTTCAGAACCGTTTTTTTAATCTTCATGATTCCCATTCTTCTACTTGGCATAATCGGCGGGGGCATGGTGACCTTTCGTGCCATTAAACCGATCCGAAATCTGATTGAGACCGTCAAAAATATCCTGAAGACCGGGGAAATGAGCCTACGTGTACCGGTTCGCCGGGAACGAGGAGAAATGGATGAACTGGTGGGATTGTTCAATCAAATGCTGGACAAGAACGACCTGCTGATTCAGGCCATGCACAATTCCCTGGACAACGTGGCCCACGATTTACGGACTCCCATGACGCGCCTCAGAGGCGTGGCGGAATTCGCCCTTCAGGATCCCGAAAACAGGGAGGCGTGCCGGGAAGCGCTGGCCGACTGCATGGAAGAATCAGAACGGGTGTTGACCATGCTGAATACCCTGATGGATGTGGCGGAAGCGGAAACCGGGGCCATGCGGCTGGAGAAAATTCCCTTGTCGGTGTCTGATATGATCCGCGATGTGGTGGATCTCTATGAAATCGTCGCGGAAGAGCAAGACACGAAAGTGGTTATGAACTCACCGGATGCGCTCATGATCCATGCGGACCGAACCCGGCTGCAGCAGGTTCTGGCCAATTTGCTGGACAATGCATTGAAGTATGGTGGACAGGGTGGAACAGTGAGGATCGACGCCGTCGACGAAGGCCAAGACGTTGTCATTTCCTTGTCCGATGAAGGCATGGGCATTGCTGAAAACGAGGTGCCGAGGATCTGGGAACGATTGTATCGCGGCGATCTCAGCCGCTCCAGGCGCGGTTTGGGGCTCGGGCTCAGTTTTGTAAAAGCCATTGTGGAGGCCCACGGGGGAACGGTTCATGTGAAGAGTCGATTGAAGGAAGGGTCCACCTTTATTGTCAAACTGCCGCGATCAGAGGAAAAGCCTTAGGATTTTGGCTAGTGGACTGAAAGTGATTCCAACAGGTTCATAAATCTTACTCTTTGTTGTTAAAACGATGATATTGCCGCTCTGAAACATAAAGGCCTACCAGGGAAGCCATAAAGAAGATCAGATAGAACTGCCCGATGAGCCCTTCCAGAATGGTCAGGGTCTGTGCCATGCCCGAAAGTGCTACCACGTCGCCATAGCCAATGGTCAGCAGCGTTACATAACTGTAAAAAAACATGAGTTTGTAGAGCGTTGGCATGTCTTTGGGTTGCCCATGTACCCCGAAGCTGAAGGAACCGGGACTGAGGAGTTCAATGTTCACGAATAAAATTGTCCAGAATGTCCCCAATAGAATGTAAACACATAAACCGCCCAGGATGGTGTCTGCACTGATCTTCTGTTGCCGGGCCACGGCGCTGGCGATCAAAAACGTCACCAGACCGAGAAAAGCGCATGATATGAAAGTGCTGGCAATGAGGATATTCCTGCTATCGGTAAAATAGCTGCTGCTTTCTCCTAAAATTGTGCAGGTGCCGAGGGCAATGGTCAGTTTGAAAAAACGGCTTTTTCGAAGGGAATAAGCGGCCGCTGCAATAATAAGATAGAAGAGGAGGTCTCCCACATAGCCGGCGGCCATGCTCCCTTCAAAAAGAGGCGTCGTAAGCAACTGCATGATAAAAACGGTCAGTAAAAGGCCGAAACGGTTGCTAGTGCCACGGTAGCGTGTGTGATCTGGTTTCATCTCTGAGTTTCCATTCAAAATACCTTCCGTTTAGTGAAACGCCTTACGCCTGTGGCCTTTTTCCCGGCGCTGGAATGCGGAAAAATATTACATAAAGGGTGGGGATGAAGACCAGCGTCAGGATAGTGGCAAACATCAGCCCCCCCATGATGGTGACGGCCATGGAGCCGAACAGGTTGTCGTTGACCAGGGGGGTCATGCCGAGGGTAGTGGTGCAGGCAGTGATCAGAACGGGGCGTACCCGGGTAAGCGATGCCTGCACCACGGCCTCGTAGCGGTCCGTTCCCTTTGCGATCCACTGATCGATCTCTCCGATAAGGATTACCTTGTTTCGGATCATCATGCCGATAAGGCTCAGCATGCCCAGCATGGCCAGAAAGCCGAATCCTTTGTTCATGATGAGGAGGCCGGCCGTGATACCGACGATGGAAAGGGGGAGGGTCAGGATAATGATCAAGGACTGCCGGACGCCGTTAAACAGGAGAACCACGAACACCAGCATCAGGGCAATGGCCAAAGGGACTTGGTCATAGACGCTCTGGTTGCTTTCGTTGGCAAACTCGAACATGCCGCCCCATGAAAGGGTGTAGCCCGGGGGCAGGGGAATGGCTTCGATTTTCGGTGCCAGCTCGTTTCGCAGTTTTACCACCGTAAAGGCGCCTTTCGGGTTGCACTGCACGGTGATGGTGCGGATACGGTCGTAATGCCAGATCATGGCATTTTGCATTTCGATTTCAGCACTCCCGATCACCGAAGCGAGGGGCCTGCTTTCGGGCCCGTTTCCCCAGACCGGCACATTGTCCAGGTCGGGGGTGAGGGTTCTTTCAGCCTTGGGCGCCCGCACCAGAATGGGAATCAGGCGATCCCCTTCACGGAACTGACCCATGGGAATGCCGTCTGTAAGACGCAGGAGAGCATCGGAGAGATTTGAACGGCTGATACCCTGTTGCTGGCCATCAATTTGAGAAAATTCCGGCGTCCACACGGGAATGCGATTCCGCCAGTTATCCCTGATATTTTTGGCGTTGGGATGGTCGGCCATGATTCCCCTGGCTTTTTCAGAAAGGGCGCGCAAGATCTCCGGGTCGTCGCCGGAAAACCGGGCCTCCAACTGGTAATCGGGCCCCCCCGACTCGTTGAAAGGGGCCACCAGGGGATCCGCGTCCGGATAATGGGCCACAATGTGGGCCCGGGTCCGCTCAACAAGGTCGTTTACATCGTCGGAGGAATGGGTGTTGACGATGATCATGCCGTAGCAGCTGTGCTGCTGTTGGGGGGTGAAGGTCAGAAGGAAACGAAGGGGACCGATCCCTACGGTGGTGGTAATACTTTCAACTTCCGGCCAGGCCCGGAGTTCCTTTCCGAGTTTTAGAAGGTCCGCCGATGTTCGTTCAATGGGCGTGCCTTCGGGAAGCCAGTAGTTGATCTGGTACTGTGCCCGGTCCGCCGGCTGCATGAAAACCTGCTTCAAAAATTCGGACCCCCATCCGGCCAGAAAAAGAAGCCCCGCCATGAACAACACGGTCAGCCACCGAAAACGCATGGCGCCGTGGAGCAAGAACCGGTAAATCCTGTAGAAGTGGTTCTGGTAGGGCGCTTCGGTTTTCTTCCGTTTTTTGGCTTTGAGGATCTTTGCGCTCATTACAGGTACCACGGTCATGGCCTGTATCCAACTGATGGCCAGCGCAATGGCCACCACGTCAAAGAGGGTCTTCATGAACTCGCCGGTGCTGCTTTGGGCCAGATCAATGGGCAGGAAACTGGCGGCGGCGACCGCGGTGGCCACGATCTGGGGCCACCCCGTGGCCCGGGCTGCATCCACACAGGCCCTGTCCGTTTCGAGTTTGCCATCCCGGAGCCGTACCATGACATTGTCCGTCACCACCACCGAGTCGTCCACCAGCATGCCCAGGACCAGGATCAGCGAAGAAATGGAGACGACCTGCAGGTCAATGCCCAGCCAGTACATGACCAGAAAGGTCCCGCCGATATTGACGATGAGCCCGTTGGTGATCACCAGGGCGCTCCTGAACCCCAGCGACAGCAGGAGTACAACGAGTACGATGCCGATGGCTTGCAGCAGGGAGGTGATAAAATCCTTCACCGAATTCATGACCTCCCTGGACTGGTAGTTGATGATATCCAGGGTGAGACCGGCCGGCATGTGGGCGGTCATTTCGGCCAGCTTTTTTTCCACGGCGTTACCCATGGCCACCGCATTGCCGTGGGTCACCGTGGAGACACCGATGCCGATGGCCGGTTTTCCGTTATGGCGAAAGAGCACCTGGGGCGGATCCTGATAACGCCGTTCAATCAGGGCCATATCTGCTAGGAATACCTGCTGCTGGCCATTAGTCCCGGATACCACCAGATTTTGAATATCCGCCACGGTTTGGAAATTGCCCTTGGGTATCAGGGAAACCTTCTGTTGTTGGGCGTTCAGGCTGCCGGAATAGGTCAGGAGGTTCTGAGCATGAAGGGCATTAATGATGTCGTTGGGGTGAATTCCCAACGTCGCCATCCGTGTACGGGAGAGCTCCACCACGATTTGTTGGGGCTGGATGCCGAAGAGTTTTACCTCCGCAACATCGTTACAGCCTTTGAGCCGTTTCTGCATGTATTCCGCATAACGACGCAGTTCTTCATAGGAAAACCCCGCGCCGCTCAATGCCAGGAACACGCCGTAGGTTTCCCCGAAATGGTCGATCACCTGCGATGGCCCGGCGCCAGCGGGAAGAAGCCCCTGAGCATTGTGAACTCGCTCCCTCAGGTTATTCCAGATCTGGGGCATGGCATCGGGGGGATAGGAATCCTGGATATCCACAAAAACCGTGGAAACATTCGGCTGGCTCATGGAGCGCACGTGCTTGAGGCTGCCGAGCTTCTGGACGGCCTTTTCAATTACTTCGGTGACTTGGAGTTCCACTTCCTCGGCTGATGCACCCGGGTACTGGGTGATCACCACCGCCGTTTGTATGGTGAAGGTGGGGTTTTTGAGCTTGCCCATATTGAAATAGGCGGAAATGCCCCCCAGTACGATAAAAAGGGAGAAGATCATGACCGTTGTTTTATTTCGTATGGCCCACTCTGTGATGTTCATGGTTTAAGCAGCCGTTAGCTTTTAGCGGTTAGCCATTAGGTGAGAGCCAAAAGCCAACACCTTGTGTGTTTTCAGGGGGTGTTTTTCAGGATGAGAACCCGCTGCCCGGGCCTGAGGTTCCGAATGCCCGCTGTTACCACCCATTCCCCGGCATCGAGGCCCTTTTTTATTTCGATACCATTTTTTGTGAGCCCTCCCGTTAACACCTGGCGGGGTTGCACGATGCCTTTCTTCTCATCCACAACCCAGACCCTGGTGCTCCCTTTGGGATCCGTGTCCACGGCGCAGGGCGGGACCTGGATATAATGATCGTTGGCACGCCGTCTTACGGTGATTTCCAGAAACCCGTTCATGCCGGGGCGAAGATCAGTTTCGGGCCCGGCCTGAAAAATCACGGTGATGGGGTACGTATTGGCCGGGGGTAGTGCGCTGGGGCCGATCCCTTCTAGTGTTGCTGGAAATCTCATATCGTTGAGAGCGGGCATGACAAGGGTATATGTCTCAAAACGGTTGTGTTCGGGCATCAGTGACGGGGAGAGCTGTGCCCTTGCCTTGAGACGTGAAAGGTCCACAAAAAGGACGATCGGTTGGCCCGCTGAAACCGTGTCAAAAGCGTTGACCTTCTTTTGCGCGACAATACCTGTGAAAGGGGCCATTAAGCGGGTGTATGATAGCCTGCGCCGGGCTTCACTCAACTGCTTTTTCTGTATCTTCACCTGGTCTTCCGTGGCCCTTGCGTCCGCACGGGCTTTGTCCAGCTGACTGATATCCACGTCCTGGTTCGCCCAGAGTTTCTGCATTCTCGCAAGATGAAGCCCCGCATCCTTTTGTCTTGCAGCAGCCTGTGCCAGGGCGGCTTCAGCCTGACCTGCCGTATCTTTAAAATCTTTTGCATCCAGCAAAGCGATCAGTTCCCCCTTTTTGACCACCTGGCCCACTGCTACAGGAAGATCCGTGATACGCCCTGAAACGCGAAAGGCCAACCGGGTTTCCACCTTTGTCATGAGGGTGGCGGGGAGACGTCGCACAAACGTCTTTGATGTCGGTTTAATCTGTAGGGCTTTGACGGGTATGACAGTTTCTTTCCCGGCGGGCGCCGCCCTTTTGCTGCTATCGTCAGCCACTGCACCCGCTGATAGCATTACCATGAACGCCGATAACATCAAAAAAAGGGAAAAGGTTTTTTTCATTGAATGACCTCGTTTTAAGGGCTGATTATCCTTTTCTTCCCAGACGTTCTTTCAGGTCCTGCCACCAGGATTCCTGGTCCGCCACGGGTACCAGGGCGGCAATCCGGTTCATGGATCGTTCCACTTCCACAATAGCCTTCAAGAAACGATATTCGCTGAGGATGGCTTGTCTTTCCTGAACCATTGTTTCGCGCTGCGCGTCCAGCAGGTCCAAAATGGTGGCGACCCCTTGAGCATACCCATCCCGGACAACCTTATAATTTTTATTGGCTGCTTCTGCCGCCATCTTTGCCAGGTCCATGTCGGAACGGGCAGCGGAGGCTTCAATGAGAGCATTTCTCGCCCGTTCTTCAACGATCTGACTGGCTTCCCGGTGCAGGGATTCCAGTTTGCGAAGGGTGGCCCTGTTTTTTCTCACATCCACGATTTTACCGCCGCCTTCAAAGAGTGACCAGACCAGTTTAACTTGAAGCGCCCAGTGGTTGTCTGCGTCTTCAGGTACATAACGGGTAAACTGTTCAACCGCGGGGACATTGTTAAAAGTCTGATTGAGCGTGTGGCTGTATCCGAATTCCACAGAGGCTTCGGGTACCACGAAGCGCCGCTTGTAATATCCCTTCAGAATTCGGGTGGCATCAATCAGGCTGTCGATGGACTTCAGTTCCGGAGAGGTATCGAGCGCCGTATCCAACACGTGGGTGGTGAGCGCCTGGAAATCGGCGGGGTTCAGGACCAGTGACATGAAAGTCTTCTCGTTGAATGCGCCTTGCATCTGGGAGGCGCGGCTGTTCTGAAAGCTCCAGATTCGATTCTGTTCTTCCCCCATGATCCGGTTCAACCCGACCATGGCGCTCTGGAGAACGGATTGAGATCTGATGACCAGGCTTCGATCGTGCGCCTCTTTTGCCTCCCATCGGTAGACTTCCTGGGGACCGGCGGTGCCAGCCGCATTTCGTTGCCGTGCCGTCTGGAGATTCTGTTGCGTCAGCTTCAGGTTGTATTCCCGGATCCAATACAAGGCGGCCGCTGCCAGACAATCCATATAGAGTTCCTGGGTGCGTGCCGCCACATCCAATCGGAGGGATTTTTCTCGAAAAAGCGCACTGTCAACGCCTTTGTTTGCGGCTCGAAGCTGGCTGATGACCGGATCGCTGAAAATCAGCTGCCTGAGGGCTATGCCGGCCGAAGACCGGTCCTCCGGAAACATGCCGAAAGAACGCTGGGCAATGTTCTGGTCCACCCGCATGTAGCCCACCTGCCCTCGAACCTGAGGGAAGAGTTCGGTCAACATGCGGTCTCGATCCTGGCGATCTTCCTCCACCGTGGCCTGCTTTACCGAGAGGCTGGCATTCTTCTTGAGTGCCCGTTCAACCGCCTGTGCCAGGGTCAATTCAGGCGTGCTGTTCTTTTTGAGGTAATGGTCAAAAGGGAGTCGATCCACTTCGGGAAGGGCTGCCGCAACGCTTTTCCCGGGCGGTTCCGGTTCGACTTCCCGGGCCTTTTCCGCTAAGCTTACAGAGACACGGTACTTCACTGCCACAGCGGTTGTTTCATTGATCTGCAGTCTTCGTTTGGGGTTTAGGGGATCAATGGGATTTCGCAGCTGCATTCCAGAGAAAAAGCGCATGGCATTCAGGGCGGCATGACGGGCCAGCCGCTCGTTCATGGGGGGGAGTTGACCGGCCAGGGCGCCATCTTGAACATCCACTGCACCGGCGCCTGTGAAAACAAAGGTTCCTTTTTCATTGAGCCTGCCGATAAGTTGTTTTCTCTGGTTTGCCGGCATTCTAAGCCCCGGCGTGAGGTAAACGGCTTTCACCTTTTTGCTCAGTGATGTGAGGGTTTCCTGTACCGTCTTCCGGATCGGTCTAATGGTCGCCGTGAAACCTTGTTTCTTTGCGACCTTCAGAAGTTGTTGTTTCAGCCCTTTAAACTGCCCAAGCAGAACGTCATCCACCAGAAGGGTCAATTCCCTGGTTTTGAACATCTGGGCCATGGTCTCCAAGTCTGCCTGAATCTGCCCGGGAATGACAGAGAGCGCCAAGGGCAGTCTTTTGACGGATGGCACTGTCAGGAGAAAGCCCGGATCGAAGTTAAAAAGGCCCACAATGGGTTTCTCGTTTTTCTGGGTGGTTTTGAGGGCCTGGGCGGCGAGAAGTGGGCCATTGATAAATACGAGGTCCACGGCAGGATCATTAAGGGCCTTTTTTAACGCGATCGCTGCCTTTTCTCTTTGCCAATAGGCTCCCGCGCTCTTTTTGAAAACAGGTGTTATTTCACCTTCTGCCAGGATTTCCAGGGCCTTTTGAAACCGAATTTCAAGATTGTTTTGAGGATCACTCTGACCGTCCGACAGCAGGGCGATTGTTTTTTTGGGGGGGAATGGGTTTTGCGCGAAAACGGGATGGAAAATGGATAAAACAATCACAACAACTGTAGAAAGCAGGAACAGTTGGAAAAATCGGTATGGGGTGGTTTCGTTATGAATGATTTTGAGACCCTCTCGTATTTTCATGGCGCGGGGGTAGATCACTCTATGGATGGGAACTATTGGACGGTAAAAACATATCTTTTTGAAAAAGCGGTGTCAAGGACCCGAATTCCATTCCTTGACTATTTGAAAAAAAATGGTTAGTTTACGACGCCTTTAGAATTTTGAGAGAAGTCTATCATGAGACGCAGGGTAACAATCGGCACCGCTATTTTACTTTTCATGTGCGTGGGACTGGGGAACCTCCCATTTCGCGCCATGTTGGTCTGTGTTCATGATGGCGGCGGTCATGGGGAGAAGACGGTTCATCTGCATTACGGCCAATTGCCGGGGCAGCCCTGCCATGAATCTCCGGCAGGTTTAAGCCATACGACCCGTGAGGAAGGGCGACGGCATTTTTCCCTTTCCCTGGAAACCCTCATTACTTCCCAAGCCTCCTTTAAACGGTCTTTGACCCTGCAGCCATCTGCCCAGCTCCACAGCACCGAACCAACGATTGGTTCGCCTGTGGGCCACCGGGGTGGATACCGGTTTTATGACCCGTCCTTTGTTTTCCCTGACACTGCTTTTATCAACACCACCATTCTGATCATCTGATCATCTCTTTTTTTCTGTTCCATACCTTAATCTTTTTCCAAGTGGGCCATTTTTTTGGTCTGAACCATTTAGCATATGGAGAGATGATCCATGTATCCCATAAAATTTCGATTCCCGAAATTATTCCGGGTTTCTCTGCTGCTCTTTTTTGTTGGCTGGTTCCCTATGGAATCCGTGGCGGAGGTTCCTGAACCTGTTTTCGATTTTGACGGAAATCCCGTTACCCTTCAAAAGGCCATCGATCTGGCAGTTGATAATAATCCTGAACTGAACGTCTCACGCTGGGAACAGCGCGCCATGGAAGGTCGCGTGATTCAAGCCGGGCTTCTTCCCAACCCTGAAATTGAGGCTGAAACGGAAAACTTTGGCGGTTCAGGGGCATTCAAGGGTTTCGATGGAACTGAGACCAAGGTCGAGTTGAGCCAGTTGATCGAATTGGGCGGAAAACGGGCCAAAAGAAGCACCCATGCGGCCCTCGGTCGCGACCTGGCCCAGTGGGATTACCAGGTGGAACGGGCGGACGTGGTTGCAGAGGTGACGCTGGCATTCATGAACGTGCTTTTTGCCCAGGAGCGTCTGTCCCTCATGGGAAAACTGCTGCACCTGGCGGATGAGGTCCTTCAAACCACATCTGAACGGGTGAAAGCGGGAAAAATTTCTCCCGTGGAAGCGGTCAGAGCTGAGGTGGACCGTTCCACATCCCGCATCGATGTAAAACACGCTCAGTATGATCTTAAGGTCGCCCGAAGAAAGCTTTCAGGGGCCTGGGGGGGGACAACCCCCACCTTCGGTGAGGCCAGAGGTCGCCTGGGTCGATTGCTTCCGCTGCCCTCGCTGGAGACCCTTGAAGGCCTGGTGTCTCGAAATCCGGATGTTGCCCGCTGGGCCCTGGCCATTGAGCAGCACCGTGCCGGAGTGGACCTGGAAGAGGCCCAGGGGATTCCCGATTTGACGGTGAAGTTTGGTGCCAAACATTTTAACGAAGTGAACGATACGGCCCTCATCGTGGGAATATCCATCCCTATCCCGATTTTCGATCGCAACCAGGGGGCAACACTTGAGGCCCGGGAGCGGCTGAGCAAGTCAAAAGAGGAATCAAGGGCGGTCTGGTTAAGGGTGGTCAACACCCTGGCCGAAACACACCAGCGGCTTTCCAGGGCCCATATGGAGGCCACCGATCTGGCGCAGCACGTCCTGCCCGGGGCCAAAGCGGCTTTCAAGGCGTCTGAAGAAGGGTTTCGGCATGGAAAATTTGATTACCTGAACCTGCTGGATGCCCAGAGGACTCTGGTCTCGGTAAATCTGCGTCACATCAATGCGCTGTTTGCATACCAGCAGGCCCGGACCCGGGTGGAGCGGCTGACCGGTCTGGATATGAAAAATATGGTTTCGGCGGTTGAAAAATCGAAAAAAGGAGTTGCCCCGTGAAAATAGGAAAAATGGTTTTCATCTGTTTGGCTGTGGCGATTCCGGTTGCCCTGGGCGCGTTCTATTACGGGCGTACGCTGGATCCCCGTCCCCATGCGGGAGAGGTTCATGAAGAGACGGTCCACGGTACTGGGGAACACCCGGAACACGGGGAAGAAGAGGCCCACGAAGCGGAACATGAACCCCATGGATCACCTGAATCCAAAACAGATCACCCGGAGGAAGAACGGATTCGTTTAAGCGAAGAACAGATTCAGGCGCTGGGGATTGTTACGGCAAAAGCGGGTCCGGGAACCCTTGAAACGGTTTTAACCCTGCCCGGAGAAATTATCCTCAATGATGATCGTGTGGCCATGGTAACCCCCTATGTTTCGGGTCATGTGAAGAAGATCAGAAAACGCCAGGGGGACCCGGTTCGCAAGGGCGAGGTGATGGCGGTCCTGGAAAGCCGTGAATTGGCGGATGCCGGTTCGGCCTATCTTGCGGCTCGGGAACGGCGGGTTCTGGCGGAAAAGAATTTTGCCAGGGAAGAATCTCTCTGGGGAAAAAAGATAACGCCGGAGCAGGACTATCTGGAATCGAAAATGGCGCTCGCGGCTGCGCGGATACAGGTGCGTTCCGCTCGACAGAAACTCATGGCTCTGGGTCTGTCGAAGCGCGCTATTAACAGGTTGCCGAAAAAGGCGGGCGCCTCCCTGACACGCTACGAGATTGTCTCGCCCATAAACGGGCAGGTACTGGAAAAAAACCTCTCCCTCGGGGAAATGGTGGAAATGACCGACGCCGTATACCGGGTTGCGGATATGAGCACGGTCTGGGTGCGGATCAATCTGCTCCAGACGCAATTGCCCCACTTGAAGAAGGGAATGGACGTCCTGATCCGGGGGGTCGGCCCCGTTGGTGATGCCACGGGGAATCTGACGCTCATCGGGCCCCTTGTGGGAAAAGAAACCCGCACCGCCACCGGGCGTGCCACCCTTTCCAATCCGGATGGCCGGTGGCGGCCCGGATTGTTTGTGGAAGCGGGGGTAACGGCCGGAGAAAAGCACATTCCCCTTTTGGTTCCCAAAAGAGCGGTTCAGCGCATGGGGGAGAAATCAGTGCTTTTCATTCCGGGTGAAGGGGGTTTTGAGGAGAGGGTTGTGACCACGGGACGTTCTGATGAAAACCATGTGGAAATTACCGCAGGCCTGTCTCCGGAAGACCGCTATGTGATTGATGGGGCCTTTGAACTGAAAGCCACCCTTATGACGGATTCAATGGACAGCCATGCGGGGCATGGGCACTAAGGGCTCGCTCAAGAGGAATAAATCATGATCAACAAATTGGTTGAAGGGGCGCTCAAAGCGCGCGCCCTGGTGATTTTAGCCGTCATCGGAGTCTTGGGTTTCGGCATTTATGAATACAACCGGATGCCGGTGGAGGCCTTTCCCGACATATCGCCCATCATGGTGCCTGTCTTTGCCGAAGCCCATGGCATGGCCCCCGAAGAGATGGAGCGTCTGATTGCCTATCCCATCGAGTCGGCCATGAACGGCCTTCCCGGTGTGACGCAGATTAAGAGCACCTCCGCCTTCGGCCTGGCTGTGGTGTACGTCTATTTCAAGGACGATGTGGATATCTATTTTGCCAGGCAGCTTGTGGGTGAAAGGCTTGCGGCGGCAACATCGGAATTGCCCCATATGGAAGAGCCGCCCAAACTGGGCCCCATATCCACGGGGCTAGGGCAGATTTTCATATACTATCTAACCCTGGATGAGGGCGTAAACACCCACGGGAAAGATCCCGGAACCTATTTGCGGGAAATCAACGACTGGGTGGTCAAATTCCAGCTTCGGACTGTCCCGGGGGTCACGGATATCCTCTCCATGGGGGGACACGTGCTTCAATTCCAGATTCGTGTGGACCCTTACGCCTTGCGCAAATACGACATGGGTCTCGAAGATTTGGTCAGTGCTGTCCGGGAAAACAATCGAAATGCCGGGGGGCAGTTTCTCGTGCTGGGGGCCGAGGAGCACCTGGTCAGAGGCATCGGGCTTTTGAAGAACCTCGATGAGATCAGGAAAATTCCCATCAAAGTGGTGCAGGGGATCCCTGTCCGGATCGAGGATGTGGCCCGGGTGGGTTACGGAAACGCCATTCGCCGGGGTGTGGTGACCCGCAACGGGGAAGAGGAAGTGGTTTACGGCATTGTCCTCAAACTGTTCGGGGCAAACAGTTCCCGGGTTATTGAAGATCTTTACCGGAAAGTGGACGAGGTCAAGAAATCCCTGCCCCCGGGCGTAACCCTCCATCCCTATTACGAGCAGGCGGAATTGGTGCGGCAGGCCACGGGGACCATCAAAAAGGCCCTGGTCCTGGGGGCCGTTCTGGTGATAGCGACCCTTCTGATTTTTCTGGGCAACCTGCGTTCCGCCTTCATTGTGGCCCTGTCCCTTCCCCTCTGCGCTTTCATATCCATCATCTTTATGCGCATATACGGCATTTCCGCCAATCTCATGAGCCTGGGCGGGATTGCCATCGGCATCGGCATGCTGGCGGACGGGGCCATTGTGATGGTGGAAAACATCTACCGCCACCTGAACCAAAAACAGGTTACCCACGCGAATCGAATCAACACGATCCTGCAGGCGGCGAGGGAAGTGAGCCGGCCTATCGTCTTCTCCATCGCCATTATCATCATCGTGTTTCTTCCCATTTTTTCCCTTCAGGATGTGGAAGGGAAAATGTTTACCCCCATGGCGTTTACCATCTGTTTCGCCCTGTTCGGATCTATCCTGAGCGCTCTTTTTGTTGCACCGGCATTGTCGTCTTATCTGCTCAAGAAAGGCACCCAAAAGGAGTTCTGGCTTACGAGAACCTTCAAGCGGGTGTACCGCCCCATGTTACTTCAGGCCCTTCGAAAGAAATATCTGGTGATGGGCCTGAGCCTGGCCGTGTTTCTTTCAAGCCTTGCCGCTCTGCCCTTAATCGGAACAGAATTTATTCCCACCCTGGAGGAAGGTTCCATCCTGATCGGGGTCACCATGGCCCCTTCCATTTCCCTGGAAAAGGCCTCTGAAACCGTCATGAAAATGGAACGCATTATCATGCGGCACAAAGAGGTTGCGGAGACTGTCTCCCGCATCGGACGTCCCGAGGCCGGCAGTCACCCCCATCCCGTAAACTACGCGGAAATCCATGTGGCGCTCAAACCCATGGAGGAGTGGCCCTCCTACCAAAGCAAGAAAGACCTTGTCCAGGCGTTGCATGGGGATCTTTCCGCATACAAAGGCGTTAAATTAAATTTCACCCAGCCCATTCAGAACGTTTTTGACGAACTCCTGTCAGGGGTCAAGGCCCAGCTGGCTATCAAGGTGTTCGGGGAGGATCTGGCGGTGCTGAAAGAAAAGGCCTTTGAAATCAGGGAGGCCATTGAGGATGTTCCCGGCCTGGTGGATTTGAATGTGGAGCAGGCGCTGGGGCAACCCCAGGTTCAGGTGATTGCAGACCGGGCTGCCTGCGCACGCTACGGGGTCACTGTGGGCCAGATCCTTGAGATTGTGGAACTGGCCGTGGGGGGAGAAGCGGTGGATAATATCTACCTCAACACGCGGCGATTCGACATCCATATTCGCTACCAGGAGCCCTACCGGGCGGACCCGAAGGCCCTTGGGGAATTGCTGATTCACACGGTCGACGGGTCAATGATCCCCCTTTCCCGGGTGGCAGAGATTCAGCAGATCACGGGGCCCATGCAGATCAGCCGGGAAGACAACCAGCGTCGGTGGATCGTGTACGGGAATATCCGGGGAAGGGATCTGGGAGGCGTGTTTAAAGAGATCCGTGAACGGATTGCACAAAAGGTGGTATTACCCCCGGGATACACGATTCAATACGGCGGACAGTTTGAAAATCAGCAGCGGGCCATGATGCGCCTCATGGTGATTGTGCCCATTGTGATTTTCACGGTATTCGTCATGCTCTGGATGACTTTCGGGACTTTTAAACACGCGTTCGTCATTATCCTCAATGTCCCATTGGCGCTTACCGGCGGCATCATTGGCCTGTTTGTGATGGGTGAATACCTTTCCGTTCCCGCAGCAGTAGGGTTTATCGCGCTCTTTGGCATTGCGGTTCAAAACGGTGTGGTCCTTATCAGTACCATTGACCAGTTGATGGTTGAAAGCCGAAAGCCTCTCGAAGCCATTGTAGAAGGGGCAATGCTCAGGCTGCGGCCGGTGCTCATGACAGCCGCCACCACCATCCTGGGTCTTCTCCCGCTCCTTCTTTCCCGGGGGATCGGGTCCGAGGTACAGAGACCACTGGCCATCGTTGTTATTTTTGGACTTGCAACGTCGACTTTTCTCACTTTATTTGTAATTCCTGCTGTTTATGGATGGGTGGAAGGATTAAGGAAAGATAGTATTGAACCAGGGGCGCAAGAGAGCGACATCCTGGAAAATAATCTTCTATCGCCGTAAAACGGCAGAAGGAACAAGCTGCATTTCCAATTGGACTTTCTGGCGGGGTTAAAAATATAATGCCATTCTGATCTAAATATTAACTCATACATAGGCTGTTGTTATGGGAGGTCTGAAATCAATGGAATATCACAAGGATCGGCAAATCGGAAAAGTTGCCATTCTTTATCCTGGAGATTATGAGACAAGACAAAGCGCCACTCCGGAGAACAACCGTTTGGCACCGGTGTTTCAGGCGTTGGCCAACCTGGGGGTGTATGCCGAGCCGGCTGTATACAACGATGGGTTCTGTGAGGAAGTTCGGCAGCAACTCATGGGCGTGGATGTGGTGTTGGTGTGGATGAATCCTATCCAAGATGGGCGTGATCGGTCAGTCCTGGATTCAATGCTTCGTGAGATCGCCGATGCGGGTGTTTATATCAGTACCCATCCTGATGTCATTCTTAAGATGGGCACCAAGGAAGTCCTATATCAAACACGTGATATCGGCTGGGGGTGCGAAACTTATCTGTATCGCAGCATGGAACAGATGCGTCTGGAATTACCAAAAAGGTTGGCTTCAGGTGAGGTCCGCGTTCTCAAACAATACCGTGGCAACGGCGGAACCGGTGTCTGGAGAATCGGATTGGTGGAAAATGTTTCTTCACCGCAACCGAAGACGATTGTCCGGGTCCGGCATGCAACGAAAGGAAGTATCGAAGAGGATATCCCACTGGATGAATTTTTCAAAAGGTGTGAGCTATATTTTGCAGGGAATGGCAGAATGATTGACCAGGCCTTTCAGGAACGCCTCCCCGAAGGGATGGTACGCTGTTATATGGTCCATGACAAAGTCGCCGGGTTCGGACATCAGGCGGTTAATGCGCTCTGCCCCACGCCTCCCGGAAAACCGCCGACTGAAGCGCCCCAACCCGGCCCCCGCCTGTATCATCCACCGAACATGCCGGAATTTCAGGTGCTGAAGCGCAAAGTGGAAGAGGAATGGGTGCCGGCCATGCAGCGATTACTCCACATCAACACTGAAGGCCTGCCCATACTCTGGGATTGTGACTTCCTGTTCGGGCCGAAGACAGAATCGGGTGAAAACACCTATGTTCTGTGCGAGATAAATGTCAGCAGTGTGGCACCGTTTCCGGAATCAGCGCCGGCATACGTTGCTGAAGCGACCCTTGCCAAGGTACGGGCGGCAGGAGAATAAGAATATCCAGAGTTGTCGGGCTTTGACAACCTCTGTTTTTGCGCTTCACTATACGGAATACGTAAGAAAGAACGACGGAGGCGAGCGAGAGAGTTGCTGAAATCATTCGGGTTAAAGGAAGCTGCAGATCGGAAGTTCGCTGGTTACTCCAAGGGCATGAAACGCAAGCTAACAATTGCCGCTGGCATTATTCACAGTCTCCAGCTTCTATCAGTGCTGAAGCACGTGTTTGTATCCGTTGATGAATCATAGGGTTTTGATGA
>CAYSFQ010000037.1:0-17718 GCA_964430575.1 uncultured Desulfobacteraceae bacterium | reverse complement strand
GCCGGGTCAATATCTGTGACATCAAGGTCTTCAGTGCCAAGAATCGCTACAGGAATCACTCCTTTACTTTTAACATTAAGTGGATTCGGACAACTGCCCGGTTTGATGTCTACATAAACAGTAATTGGCTCTTCGGTTTGGTTCCCAATTGGCTCTTCAACTGGCTCTTCAACTGGCTCTTCGGTTGGATTCTCAATTGGCTCTTCGGTTGGATTCTCAATTGGCTCTTCAACTGGCTCTTCGGTTGGATTCTCAATTGGTTCAACAACTACCTCTTCAATTGGATAATTGTCAGCCTCATTAGTATCCTCAGTATCCAAAGGCACATCAATCGAACTTGAATCCGCACTGAGATACTCTGTTTGACCAGCGTGGGCAAAGCTTATGGATCCAAACGACAATACAAAGAAAACAATTAATAGCTTTTTCATTTTTCCTCCTGACATTTAATATCCTGAATCAATTATTTACTTGCTATTTACATCTTTCACTTCGTTGCGATCACCCGCAGCAGATTAACGCATCTCTTCACTATCACCACCTTTCACGTCAACCTTCACCAGACAACCCGGATATCCCAGTTGCCAAGTGGAACCCACGTTTGTTGTCTACTTTAAAACTGACTGTTAGTTGCCGAGTGCTGTCGATATTGTTCTTCTCAGCGAAATATTTTTTTTGTTCTGTTATAAAAATGTCAAAAGTGTAGGATTGAGAATCGTATGGTTTGATTGGGGCGTTTTTTGCGTTTCCACCCCTTGATTTGTTGTAATTCGATAAGGATTTCTGATATTTAGAACCTATGAAAGCATTATAGGGTGCTTTTTGGATGGTTCCTGTGGTGAGAAACTGAAGCGTAAGATGACTTAAAATGGGTGAAGGGGGCGAAAAAACACAGATACAACGCTTTGATGTGGCAACAAAGGCTGGGCAAAAAGGTAGATGGTAAGAAAATGATCTCATATCCCAGGCAACCCGGCTATCTCTTAAACAAGAGACCAGTGGCTTTCCGTCCCCACCTCACAGTGGGTTTGGCTTTTTCTCGGAATAAAATCGAAACATTTTCAGTAAAAGGTACTGAAAGAATAAATTAAATCACTAATAATATCAATATGACCTGATTTCTGACTTGTGTCAACCCCTAAAATCATGATAGCGCCCTGGAGTGTTAGCTGTATTTTTCTTCGCATTTTGTCAAGCGTGGGAACGAATAACCCTGCTTAAAAATTAAAAACTTTGGCTTCCGCAGCCATATCTATCAAATGGGGGCCGCCATCCAGAACCATGTTTGAAAAGAAATTAGACTCGTCAACCTGACGAGTTTGGGCGCAGGGAATTCAGACGCCAATGGGAACTTCTTTCTCTACAAGGTAGGGGAAATAGTCATTCGGACAATCATCTGTTTCTGTTTTCTGTGTAAAATCTCTTTCATTATTGGCCCACAATACACCGCCGTCTATCAAAAAAATATTTACATCGTGCCCTTTTGAATGGGCAATCTTGGCTAATTGAAAACACCTTGTCGCCTTCTCATTGTCATCCTGACTTAACACAAATAAAAAATTGGCCATTTTTGACTCCTTTCCATTTTCATTAAATTCAAAACCATTCAACATCCTGCCTTCCAAGGCTGTGTGCCACCTCGGATCAATGCTCGTAAATTCTCGAGAAATTGTCAAGGATTCCTTAATCAGGTTCCGTCTGGATATTTATTTTGAACAGAAATGAACAATAGTTAAATGCATATCACTATAAGCCATTTTTTTCTTGACCCCTCACGACCCTTGTAATACCATCTACCAAATAGTGAGGTGGGATGCGCGGATCGAGTGACTTTAAAAAGATTTTTTTATAAGCCATACAATTCGAGCCGCAAAAGTTCAGGAATCTTTAGAACAAGGAGGTCAGCACTTTGGGAGAAGGCGTTGTCAAATGGTTTAGCGACCGAAAAGGATTTGGTTTTATTTCACAGGAAGATGGACAGGATCTGTTTGTTCACCATACCGGCATTGACATGCCCGGATTTAAGACTCTCAGCGAGGGTGACCGGGTGAGCTTTGAAATTGAAGAGAGCGATCGAGGCCCGAAGGCCAAAGACGTCGTCAAACTCTAATCCACTTAAATAGATATTTCACCACTGAAGGCATCGTTTCCCTGGAAAGGAAAAGATGCCTTTTCTGTTGACGCTTCCGCGTTCAAGCCACTATATTCGCGCCATGACCCACACACCCCTCACCAGTGAAGATATTCTGGGCCCGGACGGCATGTTGAGCCGGCGCATCGACGGTTTTGAAGTCCGTCCTTCTCAACTGGAAATGGCGCTTCTCATCGAAAAAGCCCTCCGTGAACGATCGTCTGCCATCGTAGAGGCGGGGACAGGCACAGGGAAAACCTTTGGTTATCTCGTTCCGATTTTATTGAGCGGAAAAAAAACTGTTGTTTCCACCGGCACCAAGAACCTTCAAGAACAGATCTACAAAAAGGACATCCCTCTTCTCAAGAAAGCCACGGGATTGAGCATCGACGCCGTGATCATGAAGGGCCGAAAAAACTACCTTTGTCTGCACAAATACCACCAGCACTTCCAGCAGAAATCTCTTCTGAATACAGCGCTGACCGGTGCCCAAAAAAAGCTTGAAGCATGGATTGAAACAACCCCATTCGGGGATCGTGGAGAGCTGGGATGGCTGGCCGATGACGATCCCCTCTGGGATTCGCTTTCAGCTTCTTCGGATCAATGCATCGGTCTGGACTGCATGTTTCTGGGAGACTGCTTTCTGGCAAAACTGCGCAGCAGGGCAGCCAAGGCCAGGCTCATCATTGTCAACCATCACCTCTTTTTTGCAGACATGAAAGTAAAAAAGGGGGGCTTTGGGGAAATTATTCCCAGATTTCAGGCAGCGGTCTTTGATGAGGCCCACACCATTGAAGAGATTGCCACCACCCATTTCGGAGAGAGCATCAGCACCCGCCAGGTTACTGAATTCGCCACTGAAATGGAAAAGCAAATAAAAACCCTGAGGGGCGAAGAAAGGGCAGAAGCCAGAAAACCTCTGGACGACATCAGAGGGGCAACAGAGGTCCTGAAGGCTTTGTTTGACGCTTCGGAAAACAAAGGACGCGTTGACCCGAAAGCCCTTTCCCAAATCAGAAACGGCCCGGCCAGGGATATCCGCCGCGGCCTGGCCACCTTTTCCAGCCTGCCGTTTGTAAAAAAAACAAACAATTTGCAATGGGCCCTGGTTCTGGAGCGTGCGGGAGACCTGGATCATCGGATGGAGCAGGTTGTCAGTAAAAAGGATGCAACCTGGTTGAACTGGTATGAAAGAAGAAAGCGAAGCCTGGTCCTTCATGCATCGCCCCTTGATGTATCCGGTTCCATGAACCAGTTCCTATATGAAAAAGTACATTCCGTGGTATTGACATCTGCCACCCTCTCCACCAACAATAGATTCGATTATATCCGCAGCCGCCTGGGTCTTCCCGAAGAAACCCTTGAGGGCCTTTATGCGTCACATTTTGATTTTGAACTTCAGACACTGCTCTATCTGCCCAAAAACCTTCCGGTCCCCAATGAATCCCACTTTCCTGCTGAAGCCGCCGGTGAAATCATGCGGATTCTTACGGAATCAAAGGGTCGTGCACTGGTCCTGTTCACCAGTTATCTCAATCTAAACAGGGTTTACGAAATCATAGGGGGGCAACCTCCCTACACGGTTTTCAAGCAGGGGGATGCGCCCAGATCCACCTTGCTTGAAAAATTCAAGCGGGATATTGACTCCGTTCTTCTGGCCACGGGATCCTTCTGGCAGGGCGTAGACGTGCCGGGTGAGGCGTTAAGCTGCCTTATTATTGACAAGCTGCCCTTTGCATCCCCCGGAGACCCCCTTGTGGCTGCCAGGATAGAGGCCATTCGGGAAGATGGCGGGAACCCCTTTATGGAGTATCAGGTTCCCTCTGCAATTATTTCCCTGAAGCAGGGTTTGGGGAGATTGATTCGGAAGGCATCGGACCGGGGGATAATGGCTATTCTGGATAAAAGGATTTTGACCAGCCGGTATGGTGGCATATTTTTAAAGAGCCTGCCCCCCATTCCCGTTATTCACGACATGGAAAAAATTGAACGGTTTTTCTCAAAAGGAGCTGAAAAATGAGCCCAAAACCATGGCAAGTCGTATCCAGCACAAAGGACAGGGACTATCGTATTTTCAATCTGCGTACGGACCTGGCCATTTCACCCCGCACCGGAAAAGAGCATCATTTTTTCATTATCGAGTCTTTGCCCTGGGTCAATGTCATTCCCCTGACCCCTCAAAACGAAGTGGTGCTGGTAAAACAGTACCGCCACGGCACACAGAATGTCACCCTGGAAATTCCCGGCGGTCTCGTAGAAGCATCCGATTCACCGGAAGGTGCTGCGAAAAGGGAGCTGATGGAAGAAACTGGCTATGGGGCTTCAGAAATTATTCTCCTGGGCACCGTCCATCCCAGCCCCGCCATACAGAACAATGTTTGTTATACCTACCTGGCCAAAAATGTAATTCTTTCCGGCAAACAGGAGCAAGATGATAAAGAAGATATTCAGGTGGTTCTCAGGCCCCTTGCTGAAATCCCGGACATGATTCAAAAAGGAGAAATCACCCATTCCCTGGTTCTGGCAGCCTTTTACCGCTATTTTATGGAATATGCACCCGCCTTCACGTAGCCTGATTTCCTTGACTACACAAACGCGGATTCTTATATTTTTCATTAAGTTTCACGCAAAGGCGCAAAGACGCAAAGTATTTAGTGCAGTTTTTATGTTCCTTTGCGTCTTTGCGCCTTTGCGTGAGATATGTATGCTTTTCCTGATTTTGAAGGAGGTATTTAAAAAATGGGAAACTGGATGAAAACGACCCTTCTGCTCGGCCTCATGACGGCATTAATCGTATTTATCGGGGGTCTTTTCGGTGGAAAACAGGGGATGATCGTGGCATTCGTGCTGGCAATGGGCATGAATTTTTTCAGCTACTGGTATTCGGATAAGATCGTGCTTCGCATGTACAGAGCCACAGAGGTGAACCCGCAGGACTTTCCAACCCTGTTTCAGGCGGTGAACCGTCTGGCCCAGAACGCGGGACTTCCCATGCCGCGCGTTTATATCATCCCCGATGACGCCCCCAACGCCTTTGCCACAGGCCGTGATCCGGAGCATGCGGTGATTGCGGTCACCGAAGGCCTGCTCAGGACCATGAACAATGAAGAGGCCACCGGTGTGCTGGCCCATGAAATGAGCCACATAAAAAACAGGGATATTCTCATCGGCTCCATTGCTGCCACCATGGCGGGCGCCATCATGATTCTGGCCACCATGGCCCGTTGGTCCGCCTTTTTCGGGGGCGGAAATCAGGATGAGGAAGGGGGCGGTATGGGAATGATCGGCTTGATTGCCATGTCCATCCTTGCACCCATCGCGGCCATGCTGATTCAGATGGCCATCAGTCGTTCTCGGGAATATTTGGCCGACGCGACGGGGGCACAGATTGCGGGAAATCCGGAAGGTCTTGCGAACGCCCTGGGTAAGCTGGGGGCTTATGCCAAACAGATTCCCATGAAGGCCCAACCCGCTACGGCGCATATGTTTATCGTCAATCCCCTGAGCGGCCGGAAGATGGCGAACCTCTTCTCCACACACCCGCCTCTGGAAGATCGAATCGCCCGGTTGAGGGGTAGCCGGGGAACCATGCCCCCCGCAGATACGCATGAATACCGACAAACCGGCGAAACCAGGGGGCAGCAGGAGGCCCGGTCCATGTGGGATCGCCTGTCAAAATAAGGCATTGATCATCGTTTCGGCCCTGAAGGTCTTTCCATCGCCCAAAAGACCCTGGAAAATTTCGTTGAACGTGCTATCCGGCTTTATGAGCAAGAGCCGCTTGCCCAAAAGGGAAGGCGGCTTGGAGAGTACGTGAAACGATGGCGGGCGTGGGCGCAGGGTGGTGTCAACACGAAAGATCTAAGAGTCTCCCCCTGTACCTCCTGGTTTAAATAGTCAAACAAACCCAAATTACTTAATCCACCCTGAACGCACGCACCAGACGTAGCAGTAATCACGCTTATCGCTTGTACATAGGCCATTATCGTCCATGATTCGGCAGTATGCTGAACCAAATGGTAAATAACCATATGGTTTGTCCGTGTGTGTCCAATACGCATGGGATGGATGCAGCCTCTCGAACGGGTAACCGCAGATAATACCCGTGTGACATTGTAACGCATCGCTTATACTTGTCAATTCGGTAAGTGACGGGAGTCGCCAGTCGTTGTGGCCCGCATACCCCAATTTCTCGCACATGTTGACTGCTGTATTCCAGACTTGCTCTCCGTCATAATCTGCGATCTTCATCCACATTAACTTTGTTTTTTTATCCGTAACCGTAAAATTACCGTTATCGTGCAGACGAGGTTCGTCCATAGCTGTGAATGCGAAATGCAACGTTTCGCTCCAAAGGCCGCATTCATCATATGCGCATGCCTGAACTTTGAATTCGTTCTCCTCAAAAACTTCAATATCGGGCGTTACCATGCACAGAACATCCTCTGATGCACACCCCGCTTCCTCAGCGGTGTACCATTCATCAATGGCGGCAGTCTCGCTTGTATCTTGCGTGGTGGGTGCTTGGTTCGTATCATGTACCATCAAACGATACTTGGTTACCCCTGAAACGGGTGTCCATTCATAGGTGGGCGTGGAGGTTTCAATGATTGCAAAGGGGGCCACCGGGATAGCTTCGCCAATGACAGCACTGGTCACATCATTACTGCCGCTACATCCTAAGAAACCCAAAAGGCTTAGCAGCAAAATACCCAGAGCAACTGAAGAGCCTATCGCTTTCATTTCGCACTCCTTAAGATGTTCATACTACATTGGGAATATCAACAACGCAAAAAACCGTAAAGACACATTTTAGAGCGGTATTTATTCCAACACGGGCACCCACATGAAGAATGGAAGCAGGCACCCGATTCCGTGTACAAGTAAACAGATAAAGATCCAAGAGACATGAAGCGCGGCTGCTGTGACAAAAGGATTTGAGTTCCTTTTTTTTCTGGATGAAAAGATGGCAAAAAACGAATTCAGAACGAATGAAACGACCGCCAGAATCTGCCAGAGAAGCGGACTGGTGCATGTAACGACCGTAACATTGGAAATGGCCTCTATACCCTGGCTTTTCAGAAAATGTAGATATAATCCCATGCCAAGGTATATGAAGCAGCAGTACAGGATCGTTAAGATCAGCATAAATGCAAGCAAAAGATAATTCGTTGTCCGGCTCATCATAATGGGTCCTGTTTGAATGAAAAATCTCTGACCTTGAATTCTAAAATAAAAGGCAGGTGTCCATACCATTCAAAGTCTCTATTTATTTATCCCTGAGGCTTTCAAGGTCAGTTTCGGCACTTTTTCGGAATTCCTCACCAGGATCATGCAGCGCATCGGTTTGCGTGTCAACAGCACGCTGATCGTCTATCTTCCAATCTCTTTCAACCTGTCGCAACTCCACTCATGCCCCATTTTGCATCCCTGTTCAAGAAGTTTTTTCCCACGGGTAGGATCGGGTATCGTCCCACGGCCGTGATAAACTATCCAACCCAAACTCCCGCACCCTCTGCCGTTTCCGCCGTCACAGCCCCTCCGGTAATAATCAGCAGCCAGCTTATTGCCCTTTCTCACGCCATACCCATTTTCATACATATAACCGAGATTCGTGCACCCCATGGCGTTCCCCCCTTCGCATCCCTTATAGTAGTAGTCGACGGCCGTCTTTTCGCTCCTGATCACACCATGCCCTTTTTCATACATATAACCCAGGTCGGTGCATCCACTGGCGTATCCGCCGTGACAGGCTTTTGTAAGGTATGTTGCAGCCTAGACATCGTCCCGTGTTACGCCTTTTCCGTTCCTGTACATAAAAGCCAGATTCGAACACCCAACGATGGAGCCACCATCGCAGGCTTTCCGGTAAAACTCCATAGCGCGAGAAAGGTCGAGGGTCACACCTTTCCCCGTTGCATACTTTACACCCAAATCGTTGCAGGCACTTGAATTGCCATTCAGGCATGCCGTTTCGAGGGGCGCCCTGTAGTCAGCTTTGATTTTCGAAGCGTCTGACCGATCCGGTATCTTTTTGGAGTAAGTTTTTGATTTCTTCCCGGATGCATCTGTAACCACCTTTGCATCAGTTTCAATGTTGGATTCGGGAATGGGGGTCAGATTCACCTGAACCCTTTTTTCTTCACCGGGCGAAAGGTCTACCCACTCTTTCCATGTCCTATATTTGGCGGCCGATACCTCCAAGTGGTACTTACCGGGTTTTAATTCCATGCCCTGCTGAAACTTCGGCCTAATATTTAGGATTCTGGCTCTTGCGTCGTCTGGCTCAACCTCCAAAAATAACTTAGATTTCGATACTCCCAGTGAAGCAGTTTGACGCTGAACCCATATTTATCTTTGAGAATTTTCGCCATCGCTTTGGCGTCGGTTACAGCCGTTTCAAGGTCAGGGATGTTAGCACTTTCATAATCGTTAATTCCGATAATCAATGCCTTGTATTCCCCTAATCTAGGGCGTCCATGGTTGAGGTCGACGATTTTTTCCACCCTGATGCCACGGTCTGCGTGAACACTGTCGAACATAAAGAAAAGCAGAATGACTAGACTGACAGTTACGCCATAGGCCCTTGATTTGATCACAGCAGCCCTCCTAAGGATCGAGGAAATCCCACTGCCCATCCCTGCCAATTGTTGTGAATAGCATTCGGCAGTAGGATCTCAAGGTCTTTTCATACTTCAATATGGATTTGATGGACGTGCCGACAAATTAAGGGATTCTACAATATTCTTCTCAAGATGGCCATACCGAGAATCGAGCGGACATAATACCTGTGATTTTCAAGGGGATAATTCAAAAAATCTTGAGATACGTCTGACGTTCAAAATGAATCAGTGGCGATTCCCGATGACCCGATTCCTGCTCCAGTGATAGCTCTTCTTCGTGGCTCGTACTCCCACGATTCAGCGGCCTGAATTACGTTGGAGGCAGTGCGCCACGAGCGCACTCTAAATATAAAGTGTGCGTAACTGTACAAGAGATGAGGGTAGGCCCCTCGAAGTCGGCTTGCAGGAGCAGACTTCAAAGCACATCAAGCTGCATTGGTAAAGAGTCAATGAGGTGAGCGTTTAGGAATCCTGCCAATTCATCAATCGATTGGGCCCCAGCCTTTATCTGTGGACGTCTTATTTGTACCACCTCTATCTGCATCTGCAGGTGCGTTATATGAACGTTGCCTATATGAACGGTTCCTATTTTCAGGTGTCTTTAGCTTTTTTTCGTACCAGGTAGTATCCGATACCCAATAAATAATTTTGTCTTCTACAATTTCCATTTTAGTAACCGGTTTGACCTTGATTTGGCGGCAGTTGGTAAAATTCGAATCGCACTGGTAATCAATAATCCGAAGTGGAGTGACGCGAGAATAAGTCCCTGCACCTGTACAGGCATATTCGCCTTTCATCGGGATAGATGTATGGCCGCCACCATAGAGGCGATCATAACCAGTCAGAAAAGCATCCACAGGAATTGAAGGGTCAACACAACGTCCGTGCCCAGCTACAGGTTGTTCCTGCCCTGAGCAATCGAGGGCGATGGCATTCGGATCACCTTCTCCGATGATCACAAATCGAGAATTGCTCCCGTCGTAGGTGATAGCTTCGATCTGAGCCCGGCGCAGATCTCGGGCCGTTAGCCAACGTCCACCGAGCAAACTCCGCATTCTGGTAGGAGTGTGACCAGGCAGACTTAAATTCTCTTCACTGGAAATGTCAATGTTGAATTCTACCAGGCTTTCATACGTAACAATAACGAACCGCGATCCATCGGGAGAGATTGCTAACCCCGTAATCTGGCGTACGTTAGTGTTGTTTTTGTAAGTTCTAAACAGTTCCGATAAATTGATCTTAGCTATGAGTTTCGGTGGGCGGTTGGGGAAACGTGGGTGGAATTTATAAATGTAAGAAGTGGAACCCCGGGTTTTTGTCACGACAAAAAGTTCACCTGTGCGCGGATGAACTGCCAAACCCTCTGCGTCAAATTTTCCGCCATTCGGGTAGCGGTACCGGATTTTTGTGGTTCTAACATATCTGCCCCGTTGGCCAACCATATCCCTTTCACGAATGTAATGAATGCTAAAAGTATTTTTGTTGGCTAAAGGCCGGTTTCCACCGATCTGTCCGATGAAAATGCATTGCCCTTCTGATATGTTTGGGCAGGGTCCGTATGCGATGTCTTCGATGTCCGGAATGCTTTCCCTGTTGGGGCCGGTACCCTCGCTGTCGATGCCGTAGTGGTCGGTTTTCCAGCGGCCATCAGAGAGGCGCGCATGATACAATATGTTCGTTTTGTCAGACACTAAATAAACATCGCCGGGCGCACGCTGTGCGATGCCGGACGCACCTGGAATTGTCCTGCCGTGTCTATCTCTGATTTCACCTACATTCTTGCTGATACAGTTGGATTGTGTAGCGTAAGTCGCTGTTGACAACCCTATGATGATAAATGAAATGAGTGAGCAACAGAAACCGAAATATATAGAGTTGAGCCCACAATCAAAATGTTTATTTTTTCTCATGACATTCCTCCGTGATTGCCCTGATATAAAGGATTGGGTACCATCAAGTACGCCCTCGAAATTCTATCACAACTTAGGTGGACCCCATCGTTAGACAATCCTTTAATGAAAATAAGGTCGATTTACAATTGTTAAAAATGCCAAAAATGGGTAATGGCACGGTTCGAAAAAATCGCATGTGCTTCTGCGAGAGTTGCCATGGAATGACCTCCTGGGAAGAGGTTAGTGATCTGATAGGATTATTTTGATTATGCGACAGACTCTCTTTTGAGTCAATAAGATTTGTTTTTAACGAAGGAGAATCAGAGACGTGGAATGCTGATGAATCTTTTGGATATGTTAAACAATTGGATGAGCGGAAATCTGAGATATGCCTTACATATCTAAAACTGCGACCAGTCCTCTGGCACCACATCAGAAATTCCTGAGGCCGTTCATCTATCAAAGTGTAAACCGAGGATGAAGGATGCGGAGATCTTCAACAAAAAATAATAAATTTCAAAATCCACACAGGCACAAAATGTAGTAGTGCCATCATGTATTATTTTCGTTGACGATATTCTTAAAAATCCGTCTCAACAAAATGCCGTAATAAGCGCAACATGGCCGAAACGATGATCAAGGCCCAAAATAACATCCGTCCTCCGTTTTCCGGGATCGCCTGTCAAAATGACAGGTCCAGGCCCTGGAGCAGAGGACAGTCGCTCGCATGAATGCGGTCTTTCATGGCCAGAACATAATCGGGCCGTTGCTCATCTTTCCACCGGGGATAACCCCCCTGCCACACATAATGGATCAACGCCTGAAATGAACGCCTGCTGAACCGGTACGGACCGATGGTCGCTTCATTCTGGGTTTCATCCATTGTAAACAATATTTCAGAGCGTTTCCCGTATTTCTCGATGATTGCCTCAACAATATCCTGTGTCCGGGTCCCTCCGGGCTTCTGTTTGAAATCCGCTTCTTTTTGGGGAAAGGGATATTTCTTGTACACTTCTCCCATAAACCCGGCAAAGTGGACCCCGTGAATGGCGCCCATGAGATCACCTATCTTTTCAGGATCCGGTATGTGATACACCTGCCAGGGTAACTGCCTGGATTCATTGGGTTCGCATGCTGCAATTTCATCTATGTACCCGCAAAACAGTGTCGAAAAAAAGAAGTATCGATCCAGAAGCAACATATCGGAATCAATATTGAAAAAGCCAAAGGCGATGGTGCCGTGACTGATGGATTCAAAGGCTAAAGGCATGGGTGAATCCTTTCTTGCTCTATACTCTTTTTGAAGAAATGATGTTGACCGGCCCCCAAAAATGCTTAGTTTCTAAAATCGCAATTTTGAGGTGCCCTGACCAGGGCCCGGCCTCACCATTAAAGGCCATCAATGCTTGACAGAATCTATGAAAAAATCCCGTTTTTATCAAGGAGCAAAAACATGCAGCCAGAAAACAGTGCCCGGCAGAAATTTGCCGGCGCCACCAAATATGTCCTCGATGAAGAATTAGCTCAGATCGTCAATATTTCAATGGCGCTTGAGATGCCGCTTCTGCTCAAGGGTGAGCCCGGCACGGGTAAGACCATGCTGGCACACGCCATCAGTGAAGCCCTGAACATGAAGCTCATTGTTTTAAATGTCAAATCCAGCATGAAGCTGATTGAGGCACTTTACCAGTACGATACCCTTACCCGGTTAAACGACAGCCGTTTCGGGGATTCCGAACGGGATGTGAGCAACATTGAAGAATATATCAAAATGGGAAAAATCGGTCAGTCTTTCAGGGCGGATGAAAAAGTGGTGCTGCTCATCGACGAAATTGACAAGGCAGATACGGACTTTCAGGATGATATGCTGGATGTTCTGGACCAAATGGAATTTGATATCATCGAGATTGATAAAACCGTTAGCGCAAAGAACAGACCGGTCATCATTATTACCTCAAACGCCAAGAAGGATCTTTCCGACCCGTTTCTGGGACGTTGTAACTTTCACCACATTGCCTTTCCCGATGACGACATGATGCATCAAATTCTTAAGGTCCATTTTCCGGAGATCGGCAAGGACCTGCTTGAAAGCTCCATTCGCGCTTTCTACAAAGTGCGGGACTTCCGCGGGATTGAAAAAAAGCCGGCCACCCGGGAGTTGATCAACTGGATTCGTGCGCTGCAGGCGGACCCGGATTTCAAAGTCAAGAACCTGGTGAAGGGAGACCTTCCTTATCTGGGTGTTTTATTTAAGAAAAGCCCCGACTACGCCATCGCCAAGAATTCCTCCGCCCGCATGCGGATTTAAAAACCGAAGGAAACAAAATGTTTACCAGCTTTTTCTTTCTGCTCAGAAAAGTGGGCATCCCGGTATCACCCACTAGCTTTTTGCGCCTTCAAAAGGCGCTTGGCATGGGACTGATTACGTCCCTTGACGATTTCTACACGGCGGCCAGGTCCATCCTCGTAAAAAGTGAAAAATACTTCGATCTCTACGATCAGGTTTTCGCACACCGATTTGAGGGGGCTGAGCTGAAGGAGCCTGAGGGATTTGAGATCAGCCAGGTGGCCCAGGCCATGCTGGAGGAGTGGCTGAAGGATCCCAAAGGCGTTGCCGACGCATTGGGGATGGACGAAAAAGAGCTCAGCAAATTAAGCCCGGAAGAGCTGCTTCAATATTTTCTTGATCGCCTGGAAGAGCAAAAAGAAGAACATCACGGGGGCGCCAAATGGATCGGTACGGGCGGCACCTCTCCGGTGGGCCATTCAGGTTATCATCCAGGTGGCATGCGGGTAGGTGGTGTTTCCCGAAACAAGTCCGCTGTAAAGGTGGCCATGGACAGAAGATATAAAGACTATTCCCAGGACGGTCCCCTGACGCAGGCTCAGATCGGCGAAGCCCTGAAACGACTCCGCAATATGGTGCCCAGCGGTCCCAAAGACGTGGTCAACATCGATGAGACCATTTACCAGACCATGAAAAACGCGGGGGAAATAGAAATTGTTTTTGACCGGAGTGTGAAAGACCGCTTAAAAGTTATCCTGGCCATCGACAACGGGGGATGGTCCATGGACCCCTATATTGAGATGGTACAGACCCTTTTCTATTACGCACGGGCCCAGTTTAAAGAAGTGAAGACCTACTTTTTCCACAACACCATTTACGATCAGATCTGGCAGGATCCCGCCCGGTACAGAAAACCATACCGGATTGATGAGCTGGTTCGAAGGGACCCGGAAACCCGTGTGGTTATTGTGGGAGATGCCAGCATGGCCCCCTATGAATTGATGGCCACGGACGGCAGCATCCATATCGAGGAAAGGTCCTCCCGCCCCAGCCATGAAAGATTGCGGTTTATTGCCGATACCTTCCCCCATTCCGTCTGGATCAACCCCAAGATGGCGGCGGAATGGCCCTATACCCGAAGCATTAACATGATTCGAGAAATATTCCCCATGTTCGAACTGACCATTGACGGCCTGGAAAAAGCTGTCGGCCATCTCATGAGCGATAACTGATCAGAGGTTTGGATTAATATTTCACCTTGTCGAGCCCTTTCAGGTTCAATATGGTTCGCGCTTCATCCGGGGTGGCCGGTTCAAGACCCAGTTCTCTGCCGATTCGAATGATCTTTTCCACCTGTTCCCCGTTGCTTTTGGCTTTGACCCCCTTTTCCAGATAAAGGTTGTCTTCCAGGCCCACGCGGGTATTGCCACCCATGAGCAGCGCCAGGTTACACATGCGAAACTGCTCGCGCCCGGCCGCGCAAACCGACCAGACGAACGCGTCCCCAAACATTTCTTTCGCGGTGTTCAACATGAACATCAGGTTGCTGACTGTCGCCGGTATTCCTCCCAGAATCCCCAGCACAAACTGCAGGTAAAGTGGCTTTTGGATGTGACCTTTTTCCACTAGAAACGCCAGGTTATTGAGCATCCCCACATCATAGACCTCGAACTCCGGTTTGGTCCCTTCTTCGTTGAAATACCCACTGAATTGTTTCAGGGTCTTAAAGGTGTTAGGGAAGATAAAGTCCTCGGTCATGCCCAGGTATTCAGGTTCCCAGTCGTATTTGAATTCCTTGATTTTGTCCAATACCGGAAAAATGGCAAAATTCATGGAACCCGCATTTAAAGATGCCAGCTCCGGGCTGAACCGCTTCACCACTGCCACCCGTTGCTCAGCGGTCTGACCCAGGGCGCCGCCGGTGGTGGTGCAAATCACAGCGCTGGATCTGGTTTTTATTCTGGGGAGCAGCTCCGCAAACATTTCCGGTGTTCCAAAGGGTTTCCCTTCTTCAGGATCCCGCGCATGGATGTGAACGACTGCAGCGCCGGCATCGCTGGCCCGCCCTGCTTCTCCAACGATTTCATCGGAAGTGATGGGAAGATACGGCGACATGGTCGGGGTATGGATTGCGCCGGTAATGGCGGCGGTTACAATAAACTTGTCTTTCATTTTCATATACTCCTTTTCATCAGTACAATGATTGGATTAGAAAAAATGAGACTCGGGGCCCCAGGCGGAAACATTAGAGGGTGATGACCCTACCGACGCCCCCTTCCAAAAATTTTTCTGGGTAAAGCTTCTTGATCTCCGCCTGATACTGGGTGCAATGGGCGGGGCAGATCCAATCCAGGTTTTGGATCAATCCAAAGGCATCGAATCCGTGCAACCCGCCCATGAGCGCCGTTACTTTGCCCAACGGAGATGCGGTCTCAAGAATACAAGCAACGCCGGGATGGGAGCATCCGGCAACCACCACCAGGCCCCGGGATGTTCTGACCACCAGGGACTGCTCAAAATCGCCGAGTTGGCCGGTGGAAAAAATATTTTCATGCATCTGAATGGCCCCATCAACACGAATCACTCTGCCTGCCCCGGGGGGGCTCTGGCAGGATAAGGGCACATAAACATCGCATGGGTTGATTTTCAGAAAATCCGCCAATCCGCCCATATGATCCCAGTGGGAATGGGAAATGAACACTTCGTCAACTCCCATAGGATCGATGCCGAGCAGCGCCATATTCCGAAACAGTATATCCCCTTTTGCACCCGTATCAAAGAGAATTTTTTTCCCATCTGTTTCGATTAAGCAGGAAAACCCCCAGTCCGCGACAAGACTATCTACGGCCGTTTCATTATCATAGAGAATCGTCGTTTTCATATCTCCAAAACCTTTTTCTTCTTGTATCTTGTTCAAATTTCATGCCGGCCCTCTTCCAACCCGAAAATAGGTGCTATTTCATGATCGCTGTGTTATCATAAGTGAATTAATTCACAACAAACTGAAAATAGAATAGAGAGGGAGGAAAAATCAATGAAAAAGGTGGCAATTATAGGTTGTGGTTCGTATATGGATAGCGGATATGGATGCCCCGGGGAATGGCGTTGCCTGAAGGCGGCAGCTCTGGGTGAAGGCCAGTTTGATGAGCCCTCCCAGGTGACGGCTTACGTAAAATGCGAATGTCCGGGACGAACCCTTGTACCCAACACGGGAATGGCCATGAAGCTCTCTGAAGTCAAGCCCGATGTGATTCACCTGAGTTCCTGTCTTGCCAATGCCAAACCGGGGTGCCCCTATGGCACAGCCGAAGAATTTGCGCAGCTTCTGGAAAACAAAACAGGGATCAAGGTGATTTCCGGAACTCACGACTATCATTAGGCCTTTTAAACGGTAGGGGCAGGTCTTGTGCCTGCCCTGTTTACCCTTCCATCTTTCAAGAAAGTCCAGCTTCTTCCACCCCATGGAAAAAAGCATTGTATCGAAGGCTGTTTTGGGATAACCTAAACATGTGTTTTAAACTGCTTTTGGGCATGAGGTGAAACCCGGTGGGTTGGGGTTGAACCGGGCGTCATGTTATCAGATGAGGGGAGGAAACCAATTGGATACAGTGGTTCAAGGGATTGAAGATTTGACCGAATTTGCCATGCAGGCCATCCAGGAAACCGGAAAGACGGCGCTTTCCTATTACGGAAAGGCCAGACCCGGAGAAAGGTTCGATGAGGAGTTGGTCACGAAAGCGGAACTTCATTTGACGGAGTTTTTCCAGGACCGCCTCAGCGACCGTTTTCCCGAGCACCAGCTGTTTGCAAACAACCAGGAAGATTTTGGTTACTCCCATGAAGACAAGCGGTATTTATGGGTTTTCGACCCCTTAGATGGTGTGGCCAATTTTCAGGGGGGCATTCCGCTATGGGGAATGTCACTGGCGTTGTTGGAGAACTCATGGCCTGTTTTCGGTACATTTCATATGCCCGCAACCGGAGACCTGTTCCATGCCCGTGCTGGTGAGACGGCATTCTGGGGAGGGCAAAAAATTCAAGCGGCGCCGCCCTCGGAAATCAATGACGAAAGTGTTTTGCTGACTTATGCGCGATTTAACCACCATTATCGGCCCTCTTTTGCGGGCAAGATCCGCAGTTTCGGTTGTACTTCCGCCCATATGTGCTATGTTGCCGCCGGTCGAGCCGAGGCGGCCATCATTGCCCGTGAGACCTTTCAGGACCTGGCTGCTGCCCGGGTGATTGTCGAGGCCGCAGGCTTGAAGATCTGCAAAATGGACGGGTCGGCGTTTTTCCTCAATGAATACATGAACGGAAAAAAGATTGAAGAACACCTCCTGGTGGTGTCATCCGAAAGCCGGACCCGCATCCATGATTGTCTGAAACCAATCAATTAATAAGGCCCCGCTTCGTATTCATTCAATTAAAAATTTGATAAACGCATTACTGCGATTATATTTACCGGGTTGGTTGAGTCCCCGCCGCCTCACCCGGAGGGGCCCTGTGCGGGGACGGCCCATAACTGAAGGAATTTGAAAACCCTTTACCAGAAAAACACCAACAATGGACAGCCGATGAAGAAGACGATTAAAATGAGAGAAATGCTGGACAACCAGAAAGGAATCATTAAACGTGTTTCCGCAACCGGGGATATGGGTCGACGCATCAGGGAGATGGGCCTGGTTCCCGAAACCCCCATTCAAATTCGAGGGCGGGCACCCCTGAAAGATCCCGTGGCCATTAAAATCAGGGACTATGTATTAACGCTCAGGAACAATGAAGCCA
>CAYSFQ010000036.1:0-18144 GCA_964430575.1 uncultured Desulfobacteraceae bacterium | reverse complement strand
TTTCTGATGGTGAAGTGTGTTTTTATTTGACAAGCCCTTTAATGGGCGACCCCATCACTCATCATCAATTGGCTTAAATGCCTTTTTACTTATTTTTTTCATCATTCCCCCTTTAAGCCGTATCGTTTTGTGTATTTCCGGCTTGGAAAGGCAGTTCTTAGAAATATTTCATTATCATTTTCCACGTATATTGCTACCAGACAAATGGTATAAGCCGGTACGGTACTTTATCTATGTACTCCATGTATCCCGGCAGCGTCTTCCGCAAAGTCTTCTCTTCAACGACAATCCTTGCAATCAGTATGATAAGAATGCCCGTCGTTGCAATCAGGCTTACATAGCTCTCCAGCCATAATGAGAGGCCCGCTACGAAGGGCAGAATTCCTAGATACAAGGGGTGGCGCACGTGTGCGTATAAACCGGTGTCAACCAACACTTGGCCTCCCTCGGTCTGGTCTTCCACTATCGGCACCGCAAACGAGTTCTGGTAGATGGCGGTCATGATGATTGCGTAGCCGACCATAGATAGCACTCCCCCGCATATGGCGACTGCGGGCTGAGGCGTCGGTAGCAGCTTCAAGTAGAAGACTTCGATTGGGATAGACACGAACCAGACGAGGAACCAGAAAATCAAGAATGCCGTGACGATCCGGTCCGCAACCGGCTGTTTCCTCGACGCAGGCGATCTAAGCCGAGCCTCGAGGCTGGCTGGTGCCTTTACCGCAAGCACGACGATGCAGACCGCCATGATGGAACCGTATACGCCGAGGAACAGGAGGGCTCGCGGCCAGTACCACGTGCCACCAGGCACCAATCCTGCGGGTACGATGAGGAAGATGCCAAACAGGGAGAGCTGGAACAGCCCACCGATGAGTCCTTTGGCTATCAGCATGTGACCATGTCCCTTCTTGATGTCCAACGCCGCTAATCAGCCGCGTAGCTTTTTGCGTCGGCTGAATTAGCCTTGTTCGATCTTCATTTTTTCTTTTATGTATTGAGGTGGATCTTTGATAACATTATCATATTCCGCTCGATGAATCCTTTTCGAGTCAAAATCGATCTTCACGTCTTGGATGAATTTTGAAAAGTCCCTGTTTTGGTCGCAAAGTTTGTTGACGGTTTCCCAGTCAAGTATCTGTCTTGATCGTGCTGGAAAGACAACGGATGACGAATCAAAATCCGATAAGTGGAGATGAATTATGCCGATGCCAAATGATGCTGAGAGACGCTCAAGCTCAGCGAGAAGATCGTCATCTTGAGTTATTTCAGCAGCAACAAGATAACCCTCGTGAGACCATGAGGAATTGGACACAGCTTGGAAGAATGACTCTCTATAGTTCGCTTTGCCGATAGATTTTTTCAGTTCGAATGAAAAAAGTCGAATTGAGTTGTTATCAAGCAGTTGGTTGAACTCGATAACGTCCTGTTTCCAATCACCTAGGGGGAGATAGACGCCGACAATATCAGGATGAAGCCATTCGTTGTACCCCTTTTTCCGAGAGCTCTCGTGAAATATTGTTTTAGTGAAAATGCTGCGCCCCCGAGAAAACGAGGGGTTCGCATAAACGAAATACGTGAGCAACGGGTGTAGATCTCGTTCCTTGTAAGCAGTCTTTGGTGCTGGCTTTTTGACTTCATCGATTTCAATCTTCTGTAGAAGAGCCTCGGATAGTTCATCCTGTCGTTTTTTCAGGAAAAATCTCGCTGGGCGTTTCCCCACTTTGATGAAACGGGAATCCGGGTTATCTCTGACGTCGACATAAAGTAGAGCACCCATCGTTTGCCATGGGGTTTTACCTTTTGTTTTGACTTTAGAATTAATCCCTGCGATCTTTGCAGTTTCCCAAGCCTGTTGATATGTTAATGGTTTTGGGGCTGTCTTTAGAACTTCTTCAGCAAGATCGAGAAATGAATAAGCCATATTAATCCTCCTATGTCTGTCAGAGATCGAACGTGAAGTTCACGCTGGCGCCTCTACCGGATATCGACAGAACCACTTGACTTTCAGATGTTTGGTGGAGCGTTTTATTGGGAGTCTCAGGCAAAACAAGCCATTCTTCTTAAAGATATCTCTCAGTAAGATACCGAATATAATCCGGGTGTTTCTCTCTCAATTGTCTTGCCAGCTTTACAATTAGCTCCTGATACGTAAGGGAATGGAACTTGATGTCATCCTTTTTAGCAATTTCTGTAAACTCCAAAACCTCATCCCAATGCCGTTTCCCCTGATCGCCAAGGACATCGTACCAAAGGTATAGAAGGCGAAAACCTGTCTTTCCGAACTGTCGTTTTAGACCAAGAATATGCTTCACAAGTTGAGCAGGATGCAAATGAATAAATTCGTGGTCATCGGGAGATATACGCCTTGCAAAACATAATAAATTTGGGATGTCTGTCCAGAGATTATCAAGGCCCAGATACTTTTCCTTCAAACCGCCATGTTTGTGAGCACCGTATGCTTCGGAAAACTTGCATTCGACGGCGAACCTCTTGAATTTTGACGTTGATTTGTTGTGGATCACTACGTCGATGTTTGGATGAAAACCAAATGTGTCATTAATGGGATACTTTTCCTCAAAATGTATATCCTTTGACACCTGCGAACCTACACGGCAGAGACCACATTTAGCTGCAATTACCGGCACCGAGCTTATCGATTTCCAGTATTGAAAAACATTGACCCCAAGTGCCGAGGAGGAATGGACTGCCTGCATTTTGCCGGGGAACTCCGTCGAACCAAGTTCGCCACCATCCCCAGCGGAAAATGACTCCAGGACATCCGGTAATAGTTGTTGGAAAAGGTTTTGATCCAACGTGTAAGTGTAAGCAGGACGTCCGCGCTTACCCTTGCTCCCAATAAGTGTGATATCCGAATTGTTCGCCCATGCAGTTTGCTTTGACAAAATGTACTCGTATCCATTCATTTTGATCCTTTTCGAACGCCGCAAATCAGCCACCGTTAAACGGCAATGGGACTTGCAAACCATCAATAATTTCGAGCCGTTTAACGGTCGGATGAATTTGCCTTGTTAGCCCTCTTTCGAAATACGCTTTCCCACGTCAGGAAGCGTCTGCCTTCGTGGTATCCGTACAGGCCGCTGCGTACTTGCAGTATATTGAAGTACGGCTCCGCGAATCCTACAACATCGGCAAGTGTCCATCGAGGATATGTGGCGACATCGGAATCATTGGGGTCGTCGTTGGTATCAGCCGACCCTGTCGAGTTGATCCACAATCCTCCGTCCACTAGCAGGTGACACACCTGTTCGACAAATCTCTGTCGTGTGTCCCGGTCGAAAAACGTGTGCCAGCAGCCCTTGTCGAACACAAGATCGAATACGTCAAAGTCTTCAGGAATCTCCATAATATCAAGACATCTGGCGTGTAGTTCAACTCCCGCCATGTTTGCCATCTTGGCGCAACGTGTCACGGCATTCACGGAGTAGTCCGTCGCACAGACATCAACACCCAATTTCGCCAACGCCAGAGCATTGTGTCCAAGTCCTGCGCCGACCTCCAGAACCTTCATCCCTGGCTGGCAATGCGCACTGATCAAAGAGACAAACTCCTGATTCGCTTCAAGGTCTTCCCACGGAGGGAGACTCTCTTCGCAGTAGAGGTCGTTCCAGTTGTTAATGATCTGGCCCTGCATGTCTTTCTTTCCGATATTTGTCCTGGGCTAACGTGAACATCTGCGGCTTGTCAGCAGCATGTTTTTGTTGGGTATGGCATGGTTGAAAATCCAAAACATTAAGTTAAAAAATCAAGTACGTCCCCCGTCCCCGTTTTCTATTATTCGTTAGCTGATGTTTCATGATGAATCTCTTCGCCTCATCGGACGGCTCACATCGTATTGACACTTCTCCCTGTCTTTGAAAGTCGCATCTATTAAGAAGACGAGGTGATCTAGGTTTTCGGCTATTTTATCCCAGGTTACTACTGATATTTTTGCCTCTTTCTTAAGGAGGTTGTCGATGATTCTATCTGGTAAATAAGGATAGCGTCGTTCATATTCCTCCCGATTATCAATTGTGATCCATGATGAGTTCTCCGGGTAGATTGTTTCCTTTTCTCCTGAATGCCTAGTTGTATAATAGGTGCAATTTGTGCTCGGAAGAGTAACCACAAGAATTCCTGACTTCTTATTCACTGAGCCATCGATCATACTTGAATAAATCTCCCAATCGATGTGCTTCCTTCGTTTTGTTTCGGTGCCAACCAAAAGTATTGTTACAGTAGAATCTCTCAGGTAGGAGTCTCTAATTATATGCCTTATTGTTTGATCATTGAGATCGTCTGAAATATCTCCGGTGTCCACGGACGCATCAATAAACATAGGATACTCGCGATTTACTCTGAGCAGTTCTTGTTTATAGAGCTGGTCGTTCTTGTGGTGATAGCTGATAAAAACTTTATGCTGTGACACTGGATTATCCTTGCTTCGCTTTTTAGGGTTCTTGGTTTTCAAGAACTGTAAGGTCTTCTACCCCTGCCATTTCTGACAACATCTTTGTATAAACACGGAGCTTCTCTTGTAGAACATTTAGTTCGCCCCGAAATTCTTTGCATATATCTGGATTCTTTAATTCTCCATTTACTGAGGCCTTATGCCAGTTTGCTGTAAAAGGCCGAACAATCTGATTCAATACAATAATTGCTATTTTAGTGAATTCCCGACAATCTCTACCATGGGATTTAATTATAGTTCTCGTTAAGTCAAATAACGAATAAACACTTTGCAACGCGGTTTCTTCATCCCCATCTTCTAATGATAAAGGCTGAGTGGTAATTCTAGTCAGTAACTCGATATACAACTCCCATGCAGCGTCTTTATCTGGATCAGCTGGGTTCCATTCCATTTCAAGAAATGGAGCAGAAACCTTTAAGGAAGTCATGTCCCAATTCTCTAACCACTTTCTCCACTTCATCAGATTCCTCCTCTTATGTTTTCAACTAACGCCAGGGCGAATCGGGCTGCGAGCAACGGCTTGTGACTTCAAATTCCACGATCAACCTCGCTCATGTTTAGCGACTTGTTAGCTGCTCAGAATAATTCCTGTAGAAGCGTCTTTACATGATTGGAAACAGCAGCACTTTCAAGGAGCATATCCGGGTAAAAATATGCATAATCGTCGCGGACTATTTTTCCACCATGCTCGAGTATTTCAGCAAAGTCATCGGTACCAAAAACAACGTACGGTTCAAATCCTATTGCTTCAAGTAATCCCCATATATCCTTCACTCGTTCGGGGGGGTGGTCGGCGAGTGCGCGTGTGATGCGAAACTCTGACAACTCGTGGATCATTCCAGCGATTCGCGCAAGTCCGGAATAGTAATTGGTTCTCAAGTCAACGTAAATTTTATCCTCGAGAAAATCAGGCATCTCTGCATCTCCAAAGAGTATAGGTAGCATCACAGTACGCTCTTCGCGTTGCTCACGAGACAGAGCTTTCTTATATTCTGCTTTTGTCCACACTGATTTGTTGTAGTTTCCAGTTATCAGAATTGCAATATAGCGAGAATCGTCCATTGCCTTTGCAAGCTCATCTGTTAGACTTTGTCCAATTTGGAGTTCCCACTGGTCAAGCCAAACATCAATACCACAGAAATTCATATCCGTAGCCAACTGAGTAGCGACCTCTTTATCCTTGGACGAGTGGCTGATAAAGATGTCCGGTTTCGATGTCCGGCGGGCTCCCCGTTCAATACGCATCATTTCGAGTGCCTCCTAAGTACGTGAATAGTTTTGATCCATTACCGTTGGCTAAAACAGTTAAGAATCACCTCTACATACTGCTAACCAGTGATTGTATAGTTTCTGTTTATCGTTCATAGGAAAAAGATCTTGGCAAACATTTATGGCCGTTCTAATGTCCCACTAGCTGTATAGCATGCAAATATACATGATAAACAGAAGGGTGTTTAATCCCACATGAAACAGATTCCGTCACATATCAAGATCCTTTATGATGCACATCTGAAGAACAAAGCGATTTCTAAGAGTGCACATTCCCATTATCTAAAGTGGCTACGGTACTATTTGGATTTTTGTGAAAAATATTGTTTAGATCAATTAAAAAAAGAAAATGTTGTTCATTTTATTCAAAAATTGAAGGCCAAAAAACAAACTGCTCAGCAACAAAAACAGGCATATCATGCCGTATCTCTATTCTATGAATTAGTAGGGCCAATTAGTTCAGAGAGGTTGGAACCATTAGAAAATAAAGATGAGAAATTAGCAAGAAAAAAAGATAATTTTAAACTAATGAACGCTAACTGGGTGCCGGTTTACGATGGCTTGGTCTCTGAAATTAAATTGAGACACTATTCACCCAAAACATTGAAATCTTATAGATCGTGGATCAGACACTTTCAGAATTATACCAAGAGCAAGGATTCCCAATTGTTATCCACCTCTGATGTAAAGGACTTTTTGACCTTTCTCGCTGTTGAAAGAAATGTATCCGCTTCATCACAGAATCAGGCATTCAACGCCCTTTTATTCCTTTTTAAAAATGTCATCAAAAAGGATTTTGGAGAAATAAAAGATGTGCCAAGGGCTAAAAGGAAGCCCTACATTCCTGTGGTTTTATCACGGGAAGAGATCGATACAATCATTTCCAATCTGATATACCCATTTGATTTAATGGTGAAGCTATTGTATGGGTGCGGTCTCCGTTTGTCTGAATGTATGAATCTGAGGGTGGGCTGTCTTAATTTTGATACCGGTATCTTAACGGTCCATGATGGAAAAGGAAAAAAAGACAGAACCGTTCCCCTGCCGGAAACACTGATTCCGGAATTAAAAGACCAGCTTCAAACGGTAATTGATTTGCACCAGCAAGATCTTGATTCAGGGTATGCCGGGACCTTTCTCCCTGACTTACTGGGCAAGAAATACAAAAACGCAGCCAAAGAACTGGTCTGGCAATGGCTCTTTCCAGGGAAGACATTAACCTTTGTGCCCGATGAAAAGGTCCTTAGGCGGTATCATCTTCACGAAACCCATCTTCAAAAGGCCATAAAAAATGTGGTCAACAAGTCAAAGATCCCTAAGCGCGCCTCCGCCCATACCTTCCGGCACAGCTTTGCCAGTCATTTGCTGCAGGCCAATTATGATATTTGTACCATTCAGGAGCTGTTGGGGCACAGCCAAGTAAGGACAACCATGATTTACACCCACACCATCAGGAGCCAAACCATCAAAGAGGCGAAAAGCCCTCTTGACTTGTAGAATGGAAATCCATTTGAGATTGACAAGCGCATCACAATCGTAGTATCTGCGAGTCATAGGGCTGTCGTAGGCGTCTTTTTGTCAAACCTGTGGAGAGAAGCGGATTGTGGAGAGTAATAAGCGCAAAACGGCCAGGGTAAAAGAAATTTTTGAAATTCTGGATCCGCTTTATACCCAGGAAAAAACCGCTCTCAAATACCGAACACCCTTTCAATTGCTCATCAGCACCATCCTCTCGGCCCAATGTACCGATAAGCAGGTGAATGGCGTCACCCGGGTCCTGTTCCAGAAATATCTGTCGCCCGATGATTTTTTATCCATCCCCATCAGCGAGCTGGAAATGGATATTCGGCCCACCGGGTTTTTCAGGAACAAAGCCAAATCCATCAAGGGATGCTGCCAGGGACTCGTTGAACGATACGGTGGAGAAGTGCCGTCCACCATGGCCGAGCTGATCAAACTGCCGGGGGTGGGCAGAAAAACAGCCAACTGTGTCCTGGGTGCTGCTTTTGATGTGCCGGGGGTTGTGGTGGATACCCATGTGAAAAGGCTTGCCATTCGACTGGGCCTGACGGAAAACAAAAACCCCGACAAAATTGAAATGGATCTGGGAAAACTTCTGCCCGAGGATCGATGGCGCCGGTTTTCCGACATCCTGATTTACCACGGCCGCGCCGTTTGCAAGGCCAGAAAACCGGATCACGCGGAATGTGCCGTGTTGGGCTATTGCCCGTCCAGTGCCATTTGATGGAAAACATAAGAGGACTGAATCGATGATGAAAAGAATTTTCATTTGCGCCTCCCTGGGCGTGTTGCTTCTGGCCGGTTGTGCGGAGACCCAGTACCGGGAATCCAAGATTCGGCTTCAAAATCGCAACTGGGACGACGAAGTGATTGAAAAGGTGGCCAAACGGCAGGTGGAACCCGATATGACAGGCGATATGGTCAGGGCGGCCATCGGCCTGCCGGATAAGATGTCCCGCCAGGGGGATACTGAAGAATGGGGGTATGCTGTTATGGTGGGCGACTTTCAGCCCAGGCAAAAATTTGTGTATTTCGTGTATTTCAAAAATGGCAGGGTGGTTCGGACCGAGGGGGATATCAAGAAGCTTGCAACCCTCTCCTGGTACAAATAATAAGGGTTCCTGCCGGGGTTTCCAGGGAAGAATCTGATCAGAAAATCGAATGGGAGGTGTTGTCATGAAAAAGAGTTTTTTTGCCATTGTTCTAAGTTTCGCAATGTTAATGGGCGCGGGGTTTAGCCAGTGGGTCCTGGGAGATGAAACCATCAATGAAGAAGTTTCGGTATCACCCGGAAAACCCCTTTCATTTCCCCAGCAGGAGCGGATTGCCAATCTGGCGGTCAAAGCCTTGAAGCACATTGCCAAGGCGCGCGGTTTCATTCACACCCATAATTTTGCCGATGCCAGAGGGGAACTGGCCAAAAGCCAGAAGCTCATGGAGATTATTCGGGCATCTCTCCCCACCACCCGCATCAAAGACCATATCTGGGTGGCGAAAAAACATCTATCCTACGAAGATTCGGAAGAGGTCATCCCCGATCTGGTTCCCATCTATGTTTCACTCGACGAAATCCAGAGCTTTGTCAGTGTGGATAAGACCCGGGACCACCTGGATGAGGCGAAAAAAGCACTGAAAGCGGATGACAAAAAGAAGGGTACGGAGGCCCTGGCGCTGGCCGGTGAGTCCCTGGTCTATGTGGAAATCGATCTGCCCTTGCGATACACGGAACGGAAAGTGGCGAACGCCCTGCTCATGATGGCGGAGGGAAAGGGCAAAGAGGCTGATCAGCTATTGAAAGAGGCCGAAGACGGGGTTCAGGTGATTTCCATTTCCTCCTATGGTCCCATGGTGCTGGCCCAGGAAAGCCTTTGGCAGGCCACCAAGGATTATGCTAAGGGTCGATACGAGGCCGCCAAAAGATCCCTCGCCGATGCCAAAGCGTTTTTGAAAATGGCGGCCAGACAGGCTGACGAGAAAACCAAAAAATCCCTCGCCAAATTAAACCGGAAGATCGACGAGTTGGAAGAAAAGATGGCGGAAAGCGGCAGTGATTTCAGCAAAGAGATTAAGGGCCTGTGGAATAAAACCAAGGATGTTTACCACGAGACCGTGGAAAAATTCAAATAGTAGGGGCACGATGCATCGTGCCCCACTGGATGGGGGCAAGCGGTTCGCCAGGAACCCCTTGCCCTTTTTTGTTTCACCATTTGGAGTTGTATGGCCGGAAAAGATAAATCACGATATGTTTGCCAGAATTGTGGCTATGAAACCCTGAAATGGCTGGGTCGATGCCCCGAATGTGATGAGTGGGGGAGCCTTCTGGAGGAGTGTGCGACGCCCCGTCACAAAAACACCGGTCCGTCCACCATGAGCAGGCCGGAGTGCATAGACGCCATTTCCCTTTCCCCAGAGATGAGATGGGGCACGGGAATTGCGGAGTTTGACCGCACCCTCGGGGGGGGACTGGTTCCCGGTTCCCTGGTTCTGATCGGGGGGGATCCCGGCATCGGCAAATCCACCATGATTCTTCAAGTGTTGGGCGGGTTTGCACGCCGGGGGCTTAAGTCCCTGTATCTTTCCGGTGAAGAATCCGCACAACAGATCAAAATGAGGGCTGATCGGTTGAACATTCGGGCGGAAAACCTGTATGTCATGACCGGAACCTGTATTGAAGATTTCTTTACACGGGCAGCCCAACTCAAACCGGATCTGCTGGCCGTGGATTCTATTCAGACCTTTTATACGCAGGATATCTCGTCCCCCCCCGGCAGTGTGAGCCAGGTCAAGGAAACCGCTTCCAGACTCATGGCCTTTGCCAAAAGTTCCGGGATTCCGGTATTTTTGGTGGGGCATGTGACCAAGGACGGGGCCATCGCCGGCCCAAAGGTGCTGGAACATCTGGTGGATACGGTGCTTTATTTCGAGGGGGATCGGGGCCATGCGTTTCGAATATTGCGGGCTGTGAAAAACCGCTACGGTTCCACCAACGAAATCGGTGTTTTTGAAATGAAAGGGTCGGGTCTGGCTGAAGTGAGCAACCCCTCCGGTATTTTCCTGGCGGAACGGCCCGAGGATGTGCCCGGATCTGCCATCATTTCCTGCATGGAAGGAACCCGCCCCCTGCTGGTGGAAATCCAGGCCCTGGTAAACCCGAGCCCCCTGGGCATGCCCCGAAGAACCGCCAGGGGCATTGACCAAAACCGTATATCCCTGCTGGTGGCGGTGCTGGGAAAACGCCTGGGAATGGAGCTGGGGGACCAGGATATTTTTGTGAATGTGGCCGGCGGTCTGAAAATTGATGAACCTGCGGCGGACCTGGGAATTGTTTCTGCCATGATGAGCAGCTTTCTGGAAAAACATGTGAACCGGAACCTGGTTGTTTTTGGAGAAGTGGGCCTGGCCGGTGAAATCCGGGGGGTCAGCCAACCGGACATGCGCATGAAAGAGGTTGAAAAAATGGGTTTTTCAACCTGCCTTCTTCCCCGAAGCAATCTGGAAGGAGCAAAATCACTGCCCGGACTGAAACCCCGGGGCATCGGATCGATCCGGGATCTGCCCGATTACCTTTTTTAAGACCTGCCCCTTAAAGGACCGGAGAATCTGTCGTGAGCTGGGCGTACTTTGACAACATCTACTGTATTTCGCTAGACGAAAGATCAGACCGGCGAAAGGAAGCCAAAGCCCAGTTTGATGCCGTCGGTCTGTTAAACAGCGTTGAATTTGTTATTGTGAAAAAGCACCCCGTCGATTGTGAGCAAGGAATCTTTGAATCTCATCTTCTCTGCATGGAAAAAGGGCTCTCTGCCGGTGCTGATAACATTCTCATTTTTGAAGATGATATTTGTTTTGATCGGTTCAGTCCTCAAATCCTCAAATCCTCAATTGATTTCCTGTCATTAGAACCCAATTGGAAAATACTGTTCCTGGGATGTATGGTCAAGGGGAGCCGGAAAACAGAAAATAAATCCGTACTGAACATTGATTTTCGCAGCTTATGCCACGCCTATGTTATAGACCCCGGTTTTGCACAGCGACTGGTAAAGGATTCCTGGCAGGAAACACCTTTTGATGACATGTTACGTGATCTCAGAGATGACCATTTTTACGCCGTCTATCCGTCCTTTGCATTTCAGGGGAACTCCCGGTCGGACAACCATCGCTATCTCGCCCTGGACAGGTTCAGGAGATTGTGCGGAGGACTTCGACATTTACAGAAGATGAATGAATGGTTCCATCTGAACAAGCGAATCATCGTGATGATCCATGTCCTGTTGATATTGATGCTGGTTGTCATATTGACGGCCTGATTTTTCTGAGCCCTTCCACTTGCGAAAAAATCAATTCTCTGTATCATAGGGTCTCAAGCAGGTGATGCTAAGGGCTCACTCAAAAGTGATCCCTAAACATGCCGACTCCGCCAAAGTAGCGAGCTACGACGGCCGGAAAGGAGGTCAATTTTGATTCATACAGCAAACTCTCAGCAAATACGGGATGGTCTCGTAACCGATGTCTATTTTGAAAGAACCCGAGAAATTCTCAAGGCGAAAGGCATTGATCGGGAGGTGACCGTTGAATTTCTGGCCAAGGATTTCCCACGGGACTACCCATGGGCGGTTCTTGCGGGCATGGAAGAATGTGTGGCCTTGCTGAAAGATTTGCCGGTGGATGTTCGCGTAATCCAGGAGGGAACATTCATCCATCCCTTTCAGCCGGTTCTGGAGATCCGCGGTAAATACCTTGATTTTGGTCGATACGAAACCGCCCTGCTGGGGTTTCTCTGCCAAGCATCCGGGGTCGCCACCATGGCGGCCCGCTGCCGCAAGGCCGCTGGAGACCAACCGATCACGAGTTTTGGCGCCCGTCGCGTGCATCCCGCCATTGCGCCCATGGTGGAACGAAACGCCTATATCGGCGGCTGCGATGGTGTTGCGCTGGGTCTCGGTGCGGAGTTGGTGGGGATTGAGCCTTCCGGCACCATGCCCCACGCTCTGATTCTGATTATGGGCGACACTGTGGGGGCAACCCGGGCCTTTCATGACATTATTGAACCCCACGTGAAACGGGTGAGCCTCATTGATACCTACAATGATGAAAAGATTGAAGCCTTGAACGTCGCAAAAGCTTTGGGAAAAAACCTCTATGCCGTTCGTCTGGACACCCCGAAATCAAGACGGGGGGATTTCAGGAAAATCCTGGAGGAGGTGCGCTGGGAGTTGGATCTTCGCGGGTTTGAGCATGTGAAACTCTTTATCAGCGGGGGTCTGGATGAATACCGGATCCAGGAATTTCGGGACTGTGCCGATGCCTTCGGCGTAGGCACCGCCATTACCGCCGCCCCGGTCATCGATTTTTCCATGGACATTGTGGAAGTGGACAACCAACCGCAGGCCAAAAAGGGAAAACGGTCCGGATCAAAAAGTGTCATGCGCTGTGAAGACTGCATGGGGACGGCGGTGGTACCCCGGGGAAAAACCCTGAAATCCTGTTCCTGTGGCGGGAAGAGGCTTGAAATCCTCATGCCGCTTATCTCTCAGGGTAAAATGAAAAGTCCACTGCCCACACCCCGTCAGATTCGTGATCACGTCATGGCCCAGCTGGCCAGGACCGAAGACCTGTAGGAGACCGGAATCTGAGCAAACGACATCAACAGAGAAAAGTCACTGAACTCAGCCGCATGCTGACCTATATCCTGGCGTATCGACCGGATGAATTCGGGCTGATCCCCGACGAAGAAGGGTTTGTGCGTTACAAGGACCTGTTCAAAGCTTTGCACGAGGAAAGCGGGTGGCGCCATGTAAGGCGTTCCCACATTAATGAGATGCTGATGGGCGGGGACCGGGCACTCTTTGAACCTGAAACGGACCGGATCCGGTCTCAGGAGCGACATTGGACCCTGAACATTGATAATGATCTTCCATTACCGGGCCTGCTTTTTACACCCGTCCGGAAAAGGGCCCACCCCGTGGCCATGGAAAGGGGGCTAAAGGCGAAGGAGCGTTCATATGTGGCTCTCTCCCCCGACCGGAAAATGGCCCTGCGCATGGGCCGCCGCCAAGATCAACACCCCGTGCTGCTGGAAATCCCCGCTGCTGCGGCAGGAAAAAAAGGCGTGCTGATCTTTCCTTTCGGAGACCTGTTTCTGGCGCCGGAGATTCCAGCCCATTGCATCGCAGGACCCCTTCCGTCGAAAGACCTGCTGGAAAAAGAGGAGAAGAAGGCCGACAAAAAACAAAAAACCCATACGGGTCTCAAAACCGAAACCCCTGGCTCATTTATCCTGGATCCTCAAAGAGATCCGGATCCTTCAAGGAAGTCCAGAGGAAAAAAGCGAAAGGGGTGGAAAGAAGAGGCCCGTAAAATGCGGAGAAGGCAAAAGGGGAATTGACCCCCCTTGAAAACACCCGGATATCACTCTTGATCGGTCTTATAGTCGGAAAGGGGCTTCTTGAACCCGCACCCCTTTTTTCTGCAGGCCACAAGGGGGCCATTTGCTTTTTTGGGTTGTTTGATGTTCAGCACCGGCGTGCCACACTGGGGGCAAACGCCGTCGTAGGGTTCATCCCAGGTGGCAAACCGGCATTCGGGATATTGATTGCAGGCATAAAACTTTTTGCCTTTTTTGGAGGTCTTTTCCACCAGGGTCCCTGAGCAATCGGCCTCGGGACACCGTACGCCGGTACTCACCGGTTCCGGCGCCCAGATGTTTTTACAATCCGGATACCCGGAGCAGGCCACAAAGGGCCCATAGCGGCCATTTTTGGCAACCATGGGTTTGCCGCATTTTTCACAGGTCCCCTTTTCCTCACCCGAATCGGAGGCTTCTTCAATAAGAATCTTTCCTTTTTCATCCCGGGTAAAATTGGCGGTATTCCGGCATTCGGGATAGCCCGTACAGGCCAGGAAGATGCCGTTTCGGCCCGATTTGACAGCCATGGGACGCTGGCACTTTTTGCAGGTGATGTCTGTCAAGACCTCACCTTTCATTCCTTCGGTCGCTTTGTTCAGATCTTTTTCAAACGAAGAATAAAACCGTCTCAGCACATCGGTCCACTTCACGTTGCCCTGCTCGATCTGATCCAGATTGTTTTCCATCTGTGCTGTAAACGCTGTATTTAGAACGTCGGGAAAATTCTTGACCAGGAGATCCGTCACCAGAAACCCCAGTTCAGTGGGGATGAAGCGTCTTTTTTCCACGGACACGTACTCTCTTCCACTGATATTGGCCAGGATAGCAGCGTAGGTGGAGGGCCGGCCAATGCCGTTTTCTTCAAGTGCCTTGACCAGGGAAGCTTCTGTGAACCGCGGCGGCGGCTGGGTGAAATGCTGTGCCGGATCCAGTTTCATGAGGGTCAGGATCTGTCCCTTTGTCAAGGGCGGCAGTTGGGTGTCCGCCCCATTTTGCTGCTCATTTTTTGCTTTTAATGTTTCCTTCCGTTCTTCATAAAGGATGGTAAATCCCCTGAATACCATCACCGAGCCATTGGCGCGAAACCCGGCGTTACCCGCTTTGATTTCCACCTGGGTCTTGTCCAGCTGTGCAGGGCTCATCTGGCAGGCCACGAACCGTTTCCAGATCAGTTCATAGAGAGCCAACTGATCCCGGTTCAAATATCTGGATATGGTTTTGGGTGCAAGCTCCACAGAAGTGGGCCGAATGGCTTCATGGGCCTCCTGGGCCCCTTTACGACTCTTGAAACGGTTGGGTTTGTCCGGTAGAAAATCCTTTCCAAAAACCTTTTCAACGTATGTGCGCGCCTGGCTGATGGCATCATTTGAAAGATTAAAGGAATCGGTCCTCATGTAGGTGATAAGGCCCACCAGACCTCTGTTTCCCAAATCAACCCCCTCGTAGAGGCTCTGGGCAACGGACATGGTCTTTTTAGCGGAATAACGCAACCTTCTGAAGGCTTCCTGCTGCAAGAGACTCGTAATAAATGGCGGGGGTGAATTCTTTTTGGTCCGTTTCTGGGTGACTTTTGAGACTTCAAAGGGAAGACTCTGGATCTCGGAAACAATACCGAAAGTCTGTTCCTTATTGGCTAGGTCTGTTTTTTTCCCTTCATATTGGAAAAATTTGGCTTCAAAGGGAGGGGGTTCAGCGCCTTTCAAGTGAGCTGTCAGGGACCAGTATTCCTGGGGTTCAAAAGCCTGGATTTCCCTCTCCCGGTCGCAGATCATCCTAACTGCGACGGATTGAACACGGCCGGCGCTTAGCCCCCGTTTGACCCGCTTCCAGAGAAGCGGGGAGATTTGATAACCCACCAGGCGATCCAGAATACGCCGGGTCTGCTGAGATTCGAATTTATTTCGGTCCAGGGTTTTGGGCGACTTAACTGCCTGCTGAATGGCTCTTTTGGTGAGTTCATTAAAGAGTACCCGATAGATTTTCTGGCCATTTTTTCCCTTGCCCAATTCCTGGGCCACATGCCATGCAATGGCCTCCCCCTCACGATCCGGATCAGGTGCCAGGTAAATGGCTTCGGCGTTTTTTCCCGCAGCTTTCAGATCTTTGAGGACTTTCCCTTTTCCTTTAATGGTGACATAATCGGGCTCGAAATTTTTCTCAATATCAACACCCAGCTTGCTGACGGGAAGGTCTTTTACGTGCCCCACGGAGGCCATGATTTTGAAATCGGATCCCAGGTATTTCTTGATGGTCCTGGCTTTGGCCGGAGATTCAATGATGAGAAGGTTTTTCGGCATTCTTTCGTTCCAGTCTTTGTTTTTAATAAATCAATTCAATAAAGTTTAATTTCGCACATACATTTTCCCCGGAAGTTGCCGAATGGTTCCGTTCAATTCCATTTTGAGCAAAATCATGGCCACCTGGCCCGCATCCATGGCACCTGTGCGTGCTATCTGATCAATATGTATGGGGTAATTTCCGATGATATCGTATACCCTGCCCTCAACACCTTCCATCTTTCCCTGGGGCAACGATGCTTCCCGCGCCTTTTTCACCCCCACCCTTTGCTTCAAGAACCACAGTTCATCCAGGATATCATCTGCGTTTTCAATCAATCTGGCTCCCTGTTTGATAAGCCAGTGGGTACCGGTGCTTTTAAAAGAATCAATGCTTCCGGGAACGGCAAATATTTCACGATTCTGCTCGAGGGCAAGGGCGGCCGTAATCAGAGACCCACTTTTTCGAGTCGCTTCAACCACTGCGACCCCTCGACTGAGGCCGCTGATCACCCGATTTCGAATGGGGAAATTCCGGGACTCGGGGGCTGTTCCCATGGGGAACTCGGATACAACCGCACCCTCTTCGAACATTTGTTCAAACAGCTTCCGGTTTGATTTGGGATAAACCATATCAATGCCCGTTCCCAGTACGCCGATGGTAAAACCGCCCCCCCGAAGGCAGCCGCTATGGGCGGCTCCGTCAATCCCCCTTGCCAGTCCGCTGACCACACCGGCACCCCTTTTCGCCAAGGCCATTGAGATGTTTTCGGCGGCCTTCAAACCGTAATGGCTCGGGTTCCGGGACCCGACCAGACCCACAAAGGTTTGCTCCAGGGGAATTTCCCGCCCTTTGACGAACAAGACCATGGGTGGATTGTGAAGCTCACGCAACAGAACGGGATAAGCGGGATCCTGATACGTCAAAACCTTCGCCCCGGCGCGTTCAGCCTTTAAAATCTCCACTTCAGCCCGTTCCAGCAATCCACGATCCAGAATCTTCCGGGCGATCCCCTTCCGAAGCCCTTCTACCCCCATCAAATCAAAAAAACCCGCTTCAAGGATGGCTTTAACATCAAGGAACTTCTCAAACAGTCTTCTCAGGACCACATTGCCCAGTCCGGGAATCATGTAAAGGGCCAGCCATGCCTGTCTTTGGTCCTGTGGTATGGTCATGAGGTATCAAAGGTCTCAAATTTAAGGCTGGAATGGCGGGAATATAAAACAGGATAAAACGGATTAGTCAAGCATTTTCTCAATGGGGCAGCTTTGATGTTCAATTTACCGAACATTTCACCATGGTTGACAGGAGATAAAGGCTTTCAGGTAAATCCTGTTTCAAATCAATATTTTCTTTGATCTTTATCAAAACGGGAACCAGTTCATTTTTGATGTCAATTTTCTTGATGTCAGTCTCTTTAATGTCATAGCCCTGGGCCGCCAGGGTCTTTTCAAGGGCATGGTTCAAGTTTACCGCTTTAATCATTGTTCCCTTTGGAAAATCCTTCTTTGAGTTCAGCACAACCGCAGTTGCCGTTTCCAGCCGTGATTCCACAATAATGAGATAACCCACCACCAGGTCTGGAAGGTCTGCCCCGCTCGTGCCAGATGCTTCCATGCGGGTCTCAATAGCAAAAAGATTGCCCCGTTCAAAGCCGTGCTTGTACCCTTGATTGATATAGACCACCGAATATTGCCCCTCTAATTCATACCGGTCTTTGGTCGCCACTATGGCGGCACTGCATTTGTCAGTGCCCCCGCATTTTTCCCAATCCGGGTTTGACGGCTGTATGCAGCTGGATACGGGTTTGTAAGGCAGAAGCGGGTCTCCCACCCGCATAACCCGGTAACTTTTTATGATCTCCGCTTTGAACGAACGCTCACTGACCTTTTTTGTCAGGACAATTTTTCCCAGAAACAAGATTGCGGTTCCCACGCTCGACCCGGTAAGGGGATGGTCCAGATCATCCGATTCCCTGTAAAGGTAAAAGATGTCCCCGGGCTTGACCTTACGGTCTTTTTCAAACGTCACATAGATGTTGTCGTATTGGGCCAGAAAGATTCGCTCTGTTTCATCGGCGGTTACGCGACCCCAGGGTTTTACCCCTTCAGGCGATAAAAAACCCAGCGCCTCCACATTGCAATACTGAGAGACATCAACCCCTTTGGTTGCCCACGTGGCATCATCCGCCCCGATCACGGAC
>CAYSFQ010000035.1:0-18515 GCA_964430575.1 uncultured Desulfobacteraceae bacterium | reverse complement strand
TTTCGGACTGCGCATCTTGTTTTTCAATCCCCATGGGATTTGAATAGGATACAATTGAACTATATACCGCAGATTTCATCCATTTTCAAGAATAATCTTAGATAGCTTGGCCATTATAACCATATTCTCAAAAGCCTTGACAGAAATGGCGGGTTTGGCTATTGATTTGTAACAAGATCATGCCCTCCCGCAAAGGGGTTTGCCGTCAATCACTAATTATCTGTTCGGGGGACTTGTAATGAAAGAGATCAATGAACTGGATGTGCCTGATGACCTCTATTATACGGAAGATCATGAATGGGTACGGGTAAAAGGTGAAAATGTGACCATCGGCGTCAGCGACTACGCGCAGGATCAGCTTGGCGACATTGTGTTTGTGGAGATGCCTGTGTCCGGGGATCAATTCAAAAAAGGGGATGAGTTCGGGACGGTTGAGTCGGTCAAGGCCGTTGCAGAGCTCTACATGCCCATTGGCGGGGAGATCATCCAGACGAACCAGGCCCTTGAAGATGCGCCAGAATTGTTGAACCAGAGCCCTTATGCCGAAGGATGGATCATTGAGATCAAACCCGAGGATGCCTCACAGCTGGAGGCTATTCTGAACAAAGGGGCTTATCTTAAGATGCTGGAGGGGTTGGAATAGCAGCGGACACGGATTTCCAGAACAGGTTGAAAAAACGAGGAACCGAGTCCACCAGTTTCCATTTCCTCCCGTGGAAATACCAAAGCTGTATCTGCCGGTGGCAGAACATGTAGTACAGGGCCATGATCTGGCGGTGTGAAAGGGCAGGATCGATCTCCTTTCGTTCATGGCCGTGCTTCGTGGCTTGGACCATGATCTCAAGGGCATCCTCCCTCCGATATGACGCTTCCCTCATCCAACTCCGCATGGGTACTGTGATGAACGCTGTAATGGCAACGCCCGGGTTCTTGTCATAGTAGTCCATGGTTACCCAGAAAACCTTCCGAAAAATCTCTTTGGTGCTCTCAAGACCCGCAAGGTGGGTCTTCATGAGCACTCCGATCTCGCTGATCTTCTGATCCAGGATGGTGAAAAGGAGTGCCTCCTTTGACGGGAAATATTTGTAGACCGTGCTGAGACTCAAACCAGACAGTTTACAGATCTCCCTCATATTGACCTGATGGAAGTCCTTTCGGCTGAACAGGTCAAGAACCACCGGGTAAAGCCGGTTTCTCAGCTTTTCCGGAAGCAGGGGCGTCTTTCTCCGGCCGGAAGTCTGTTTGTCAATGTTCATTTCTAACGGTCCTTTTCTGGTTCTCAAAAGGTGTACGGCCAGTTTTTCCAGTAATTTTTAAATCTCACCCAGAGGCCGAAAAGCCCGGTGGGCTCAAAGATGAGAAAGAGAATGATGACCAGGCCGTAAAAGCTCCCCTGCAGATCGGCCATTCTGGTGACCAGAAAGGGGAAATCCTGGCTCAAGGCATCCCTTAACAGTCTGATCCCTTCAGGGAGCATGGTAATGAAGATGGCCCCGAAGATGGTGCCGATTATAGTGCCGACGCCCCCCACCAGGCACATGGCCAGGTATTCTATGGTCATGAGGAAGGTGAAATATTCAGGGCCGATGAACGACAGGGTCACGGCATAGAGGCTCCCCGCAATGCCGGCGTAGAAGGAACAGACCATGAATGACAGGATTTTGGTCTTGACCACGTCGACCCCGATTACCTCTGCAGCGATGTCGTAGTCCCTGACGGCGATGAAAGCCCGGCCCGCCTCGGTTCGAAACAGGTTCCTGGCAAAAGCCGTGGCACAGACCACCAGAAAAAGGATGAGAAAATAAATCTTTCTGTCCGAGTCAAAAACAAATCCGAAAAGGGATGCCTCCGGGACGCTCATGCCCCCGGTGCCGTTGGTGAGACCGTTCCAATGGATAATGACGTATTCCACAATATAGTAGAAGGCAAATGTGGCGATGGCGAGGTAGAGACCTCGCAACCGCAAACAGGGAATGGCAATGACGAGACCACTGATGGCGCTGACAATTCCGGCAATGGGAAAGGAGACCCAGAAAGGGAATCCCCATTTCACCGAAAGAATTGTAGAGGTGTAGGCGCCGATGGCGATAAAAGCGGAGTGGCCCAAAGAAATTTGTCCCGTATACCCGGCCAGGATATTGAGACCCAAAGCCCCGATAACGGCGATACCGCAGAGGTTGGCGATGTACAGGAAGTACTGTTCTACCAGAAAGGGAAAAACCAGGAGGCAGAGGGCCAGGACGCAAAGCCAGAATTTGATGAAACGTGTCTGGAAGATTTTGATGTCGTCACGATAGTTTGTTTTGAACTGCCCGCTTCCCATAAGGGTTTGCCTCGTTTGTTTATACGCGGATGATCTCTTTTTTGCCGAAGAGGCCGTATGGCCGGATCATGAGCGCCAGGAGAAGCACGAAAAAGGTCGACAACTCCTTGATCCCGGATCCAAAGGTCTGGGAAAGATAGCCGCCGGCCAGGTTTTCGACGAGTCCCACGATGAGTCCTCCCAGGATGGCGCCGCCGATACTGTCAATACCGCCCAGGACCACCGCCGGGAAGACCTTGAGTCCGATGAGACTCATATTGGTGTCCAGGTTCGAAATACTGGCGAAAAGGATCCCGCCGATGGACGCCACTACGGATGCCATGACCCAGGAGAGGGAAAAAATCTTTCGAACACTGATCCCCATGAGAAAGGCGTATTTTTGATTAAAGGCCGTTGCTCTCATGGCAAGCCCCACCTTGTTGTATTTGAAAAAGAGGTAGCACATGAAAAAAAGCCCCAGGGCCGCAGCAATGGTGGTCATTTCAACGGGGAGAATTACAAGGTCTAAAAAATGATAGGCCTTGGATGAAAAGGGGGAAGGGAAGACATATTGGTCATGCCCCCAGATCAGCCCCACCAGGCTTCGCAAAAGGGTGGACAGACCCACTGTGACCATGATCACCGAGAAAACGGGCTCCCCCACCAGGGGCCTCAGGATGGCCATTTCGATGAGAATGCCCAGGAGGGATGAAAAAACCAGGGTGATCAGAAAGGCCGGAACAAAGGGAATATGATAAGTGGATACCAGATAGTAGCAGAAGTAGGCGCCCAGCATCATCAGTTCGCCCTGGGCAAAATTCACCACATTGGTGGCCTTGTAGATGAGGACAAACCCCAGGGCAACAAGGCCATAGATGCTCCCCACGATCAGGCCGCTCAATACCAGTTGAAAAAAAACCTGAAGCTCTCCGCCATCCATTTTGTTTTCGTCCCAAGCCCATCCGTGCCTTGCTTTTTGAAAAAACAAAAACACACGGGGGGCTTTTCCCAGGGGGCATGATTTGCCCCGGTTTTCAGGGAACCGGGACCGGCCAAACAGGTGCCGGCCCCGACCTGCCTCTTATGACCCTACTATTGGGCCGCGGTCCATCCGGTCAAGGGAACAAACCGTTTTTCCGCCACATTCCCCTTGCTCATCCTGGCAAATCCGGGTGATCCATGGGATTTTGCGGAGTAGGTGATGGGCCCCATCAACCCTTCCGGGTCAAACCCCTTCATGGATTCCAGTGCTGCCACCAGCCCTTCCCGGGTAAGGTTTTTCCCCGCCCGTTTGGCGCCCTCGGCAAAGACCATGGCGTTGATCCAGCCATAGACGTAATAAGGATGGATTTTGGCTTCGGCGGGCATCCACTTGTCCCCGAAGTATTTTTTGGATGCGGCCACCAATCGTTTCATGCCCGGGATATCCTCCCCGGGCATGGCAAAGATGTTCACCACCAGCAACCCTTTTCCATATTCGCCGGCCAATTGCAGGGTCACAATAATGCCCAGGGTGTTGCTCCCGATAAAGGTCGGTTTCCAATTGAGCTTCTGTGCCTCTTTGAGGAACATGGCCCCCGATTTGATGCCGGAAGCGATGAGTACCACATCGGGTTTGGCCCTTCTCAGGTTGATGACCTGGCTCTTGAAATCAACGGCGTCGTATTTATAGGTCTCCATGGTAATGGGCGGAAGATCATATTTCTTTCGCGCCATCTCCAACCCTTTCAAATGGTCCCTCCCCCAATCATCGTCCTGGCAGAAAAGCCCTATTTTTGGTCTTTTGATCCCCAACTCATTGCGGATGTAATCCACCACAAAAAGGGATTGGTCCACATAGTTGGTGCCCACTGCAAATACATTCTTCTTCAAAGGATCGTACATGCTCGTGGCCAGGGAGCAGGCAGGGACTATGGGAATGTTCTGCTTCTTGGCAATGGGAATGAGTGCCGTACTGGGGGCCGTTCCCCAAGGGGAAACCAGGGCGAAAACCCCGTCTTTGGCCATGAGTTTCTTTGTAGCCGCCACAGCCTTAGCCGGGCTGTAGGCGCAATCCTCAACGATAACTTCCACCTTTCTTCCATTAATTCCCCCTTTTTCATTCAGATCCTTGAAAAAGGAGACAATACCGTCCGCCATGCCGACGCCGCCAATGGCCGTGGGACCGGTCAGGTCACTCACCACACCTATCTTGATGGTATCATCGGTTACCCCCACCTCCGCCAGGGCGTTCGTGTTCCAGAAGACAAGAACCATCACCAGCAAGACGTAAACCCACTTTGTAAATCCTTTCATTGTGTCCCCCTTTAGGTTTTCTTTGTTGAGATTTGTTTTAACCGATCCTTGACCCAAACGATTTTTCCTTTTCTCCTATCACCTCCTGTACATGGTTTGAATAAGATCCTTGAATTTCTCCTCAACGCTCTTTCGTCGAACCTTCATGGTGGCTGTCAGTTCGTCATCATCGTGGTCCAACTCCTTATCCAGAAGAACGAACTTTTTGATGCCTTCCACTCTGGCGAATTCCTTGTTGGCTTCATCCACTTCTTTTCTGATCAGGCCAAATACTTCAGGGTTCTCGGCAAGGCTTTTGAAGGTGGTATAACCGATTTTGTGGTCCGTGGCCCACTTGCTTACCGTGTCCAATTCGATCTGAACAATGGCGGAGAGGTAGGGTTTGGCATCGCCCACCACAATGGCCTGGTTAATATAGGGGCTGCATTTCAGACGGTTTTCCATCTCGGAAGGGGCAATATTCTTTCCACCGGCGGTGATGATGATATCTTTTTTTCGGTCGGTGATATAGAGGTATCCCGCATCATCTAAAACACCCACGTCCCCGGTTCGCATCCATCCGTCGACCCGTGCTGCTTTCGTGGCCTCCGGGTCTTTATAATACCCTTTAAAGAGGGTGTTTCCACGAAACAGGATTTCGCCGTCCTCGGCCAGTTTGAATTCTACCCCGGGCAGGGGCTGCCCCACAGAGCCGATTTTCCTGTCGTGGCCGTGGTGGATATGGCTCACGCCGGACCCTTCGGTCTGTCCGTAGACCTCGCTGATTTTGAGCCCCAGAGCCTTGTAGAATTTGAGGATCTCGGGGGAAATGGGCGCAGATCCGCTGATGGCCAACCGGACTCGAAGCAGTCCCATCTTGTCCAGGATATAGCGATAAAGGAGGAGGTATCCCAACCCATAGAGAACACGCTGCCCCAAAGATTCCCGTCCTTTCAGAAGGCTCTTCTCTACCATTTTTCGGCCCATGGGCATCCAGAAAGAGTAGGCGCGACGCTTGAACCGGGAGGCATCCTTCATTCGAATCTGGATGGAAGAATGCATTTTCTCCCAGATCCGTGGAACGCCCACAAAGATGGTGGGCGCGATTTCATAGAGGTTTTCCTGAATGGTCTCAAGGCTCTCTGCAAAATTGACGGTATAACCGGCATAGAGGGCAAGAATCACAGACATGAGCCTTTCCGCGATGTGGCACAGGGGGAGGTAGGAGACCACCTCATCTTCAGGGGAAAAACGGGCTACCTTGGAAAAGGCCTCCGCCAGGGAGAGCAGGTTTCCGTGGGTCAGCATGGCGCCTTTCGGGGGGCCGGTGGTTCCGGAGGTGTACACCATGAGGGCCACATCGTCGGTGCGGATTTCAGAGATCAGCGACTCAAAGAATTGCGGATTTTCTTCGGCCTTTTTTCTCCCCAGGGCCTCCACCTGATCAAAAGAGATGATATGGGGGTCATCGTAATGCCGGAGCCCCTTCATGTCGATGACGATGATCTTTTTTAAAAGAGGCAGCGCCTCCATGACCTCCAACACCTTGTCCGCCTGTTCCTGGTCTTTTACAACCACCAACACCGAATCGGAATGACGCAACACATATTCCACCTGCTGGGGGGGATTGGTGGCATAAACGCCCACAGGTACCGCTCCGGCCGCCTGGGCGCCCAGATCCGCATAGAGCCATTCCCGGCAATTGTCCCCTAAAATGGCCAGTTTATCGCCTTTTTCAAGACCGATACTAACGGCCCCCAGGCAGAAATGCTTCACATGCTCGTAATATTGGTTCCACGAAATCTCCTGCCAGATACCATAGTCTTTTTCTCTCAGGCCCACCCTGTCACCGTAGATCCGTTTGTTGCGGGCCAGGAGGCGGGGCAGGGTATCGGGCTGATCATTATGGATGCCGGGTTTTTTCATTTATTCACCTTCGCCCAGATAGGCCTTGATGACCAGAGGATTCTTGGCAACGGCCTCGGGTTTTCCTTCCATAATCTTTTCACCGAAGTTAATGACCAGGATTCGATCTGATATATCCATGACCACGCCCATATCGTGTTCCACCAGGAGTATGGTCATCTCGAACTCTTCGTTGATGTCCAGGATAAACCGGGCCATGTCTTCGGTCTCCTCCACATTCATTCCGGAAACCGGTTCATCCAGCAAGAGCAGCTTTGGGTCCATGGACAGAGCCCGGCCCAATTCGACTCTCCGCTGAATGCCGAAAGGGAGAGATCCCACGAGTTTTTTCCGTACGTTTTCGATCTCAAGAAAATCGATGACCCTCTCAACCACTTCCCGGTTTGCCAGCTCTTCTTGCAACGCTTTCCTCAAAAAGAGTCCTCCACGGATGACCCCCGCCTTGAGATGGAGATTCCGGCCCAAAAGGAGGTTGTCCAAAACGGTCATATTCCGGAATAGCGCAATGTTTTGGAAAGTGCGGGCAATGCCTTTTCGGGCTATTTGGTGGGGTCTCAGGTTTGTGATCTCCTCCCCTTCAAAAAAGATATTCCCTCTGGTGGGCTTGTAGATCCCGTTAATACAGTTAAACACCGTGCTCTTTCCCGCTCCGTTGGGTCCGATGAGGGCAAAGATTTCTCTTTCCTGCAACTCAAAGGAGAGGTTGGTGATGGCGCTTACCCCACCAAACAGCATGGAAATTTCCTGCACCGCCATTTTGGGCGGTTCGGTTACGAAAGCCATCTCTTCCTTTTCTTGTAGTGTTTCACTTGACGGTAACTCTTTTTGGCACCCACCTCTGTGAGCCCCAGGTAGAACTCCTTCACGTCTTCGTTCTGGATCAGTTTTTCGCTGGGGCCGTCCAGTACGATTTTTCCATTTTCCATGATGTATCCGTAGGCGGCTATGTTAAGGGCCATGTGGGCATTCTGTTCCACGAGCAGAATGGAGGCCCCCGACTCCACGGTAATTCGTTGAAGGATCTGGAAGATTTCCGATCCGATTTGAGGCGCCAGCCCCAGGGACGGCTCATCGCTCATGAGAAGTTTGCACCGGGTCATCAAGGCCCTTCCGATGGCCAGCATCTGCTGTTCACCGCCGCTCAGATACCCGGCCATCTGGGCCAGGCGGCTCTGCAGGACCGGGAAATAATCCAGGATCTTTTCGGTGTCGATTTTCACCCGGGGCCCATCCGATCGCGTGTGGGCCCCCACCCGTAGGTTTTCCGACACGGTAAGGTCATCGAAGATGCCCCTTCCCTCAGGGACCTGGACAATGCCCATGGCCACTATCCGTTCGGGCGCCAGGCCCCTTAGGCCCCGGCCATCAAACGCGATTCCGCCCTCTGAAAGCTCCCCATCCTCAAGGTCCAGAATGCCGGATATGGCCTTCAGCACCGTGCTCTTGCCAGCCCCATTGGATCCCAACAGCGCCACAATTGTTTGGTCGGGGACCTCGAAAGAGACGCCCCGAACCACCTTAATGACGTCGTTGTAGACGATTTCAATGTTGTTGACCGAGAGCATGATGATTCACCAATGCCGCCTCGGACAGGATGGCCCCGTCCAAGGCGATCAGCCAGGGGTCTTGGGTCAGTGAGTTAAAAAGGCGTAACCATTGCTGATGGCCTTTTCTCCCTTGTTATTATAAACATGGAAAAAAAGCATCCGCCCGTCATCATGGGCGGTAGCCCCCCGTAACTGCACGGATATCTCTGTTCCGGGAAAAACCATATGGGTAAACCGACACCCTATTCTCTTGAGCTTGACAGGTTGTCCTCCCGCCTCTGTATTGATCAACTCCCGAACGGCAAGGGCCAGTGTGGCCGTTCCCTGTAGAATAATATCGGGCAATCCCACCTGATGGGCAAATTTTCGGGATGTGTGGATGGGGAAAAAGATGTTGGTGCAACCATCGTAATGGTAGGGTTGGAGGGGATCGATGAAGATCTTCTTTTCCCAGATCACGGGGGTCTCAAAATCCGCTGTGGGAATGGTGGGCAGGGTTTCATGACCCCGCCCTTTGTGGCTGCATTGCACGCCACGCAACAGCGTCCCGATGTACTCGGTAAAAACCGGTTCGTTGTGATTGTCTTTGGCCGCAAGCCGAATCACCAGATAGGTTCCAGACCTGTGGGGAAGAACCGCTGAAATCTCTCCTTCAATGGTGAGGGTGTCTCCAGGCAGGATGGGACGGAACAACTCCAGGTGTTCGGTGTAGTGCACTTTTGTATTGAGGATTTCAGATGGGAATAGATTGGAGTCCATATATTCGGTCAAGTTCTCCAGGAGTGGCCATGTGGCCGCCACACTGAACATGGGGTGTCCGATCAGGCTTACGTCTTTCTCATCATCGAAATAGACCGGATTTTCATCGTGGATGGCCGCCGCATAGTTCATCAAATGGCGCCACGTGACTGCCACATGAAACGGTTTTAAAGGTGTCCCCGCAAGGGAAGGGCTTAACGCCATGATAGTTTCTCCGAATTTGGGGCTTACAGACAATGATACGAAAACATTGTTTCGATATTTTGTCAAGAAAAAAACATTGTTGCGATAAAGTCTATAAGAAAAAAACTATGTTTCGTTTTCATGCTCAGGAAATTGGCTCCAGGCATTGTTTTCATCCCGGAATCTTGGCAAATAAAGACACAAGTGAAATGTCTTTTGTGAAGACCTTGACAGGAATGTCAAGTTTGGCTATTGAACTATGGTAAACAGGATTATGTGAGTCCGCCAAGAAAGTTGCCGCCAATCATAAATCCGATGAGGGTTTATTATAGAATGCTGGAGGGGTTGGAATAGATGCGTTATTTGCCGCATACCCGCGAGGATATAGGTGAGATGCTTCAGGTTGTGGGTGTGGATCGCCTGGATGACCTTTTTCCTACAGTGCCTGACGGATGTCTCCGTCATGAAGCCCTTGATTTGCCCGAACCGCTGACGGAATGGGAGTTGGATGACCATATGGCCGTTCTTTCAGGGGAAGGCAAAAACGTGCCTGATGGCGGCCCACGTCCTCGAATTTTTATGGGTGCGGGCCGTTATGAGCATTTTATCCCCGAATCCATCTCGTACCTTCTGGGGCGCTCGGAGTTTTCCACCGCCTATACCCCCTATCAGCCGGAGATGAGCCAGGGGACTCTCCAGGCCATCTATGAGTACCAGACCCTGACCGCCAGGCTTCTGGGAATGGAGGTGGCCAACGCGTCCCTTTACGACGGGGCCTCGGCCCTGGCCGAAGGACTGCTCATGGCCACGCGCATCACCCGCAGAAAAAAGGTGGCGTTATCCAGACTGATTCACCCCCATTATCGGCAGGTGGTTCAAACATATCTGGACCCGGCGGGATTGGAAATTGTTGAACTGCCCTACCTTGAAAACGGCAGAACAGATGTATCCGGTCTGAAAGGCGTGGAAGATTTGGCCGCTGTGGCCGTGCAGTCGCCCAATTTCTGGGGATGCGTTGAAGATCTGGGGGCAATGGGGGATATGTGCCGGGAAAACGGCGCATTTTTTATCACGGCCTTTACGGAACCCCTGGCCTACGGTATCCTTAAAAACCCTGGCAGCCAGGGCGCCCATATCGTCTGTGGGGAAGGCCAGAGCCTGGGCATTCCTCAGTGGTTTGGCGGGCCGGGACTGGGCATGTTCGCCTGCAAGCGCCAATATATGCGCAACATGCCCGGGCGTTTGGTGGGGCAGACCGAGGACAAGCAGGGACGACGCGGCTTCGTCCTGACCCTGGCCACCCGGGAGCAGCACATCCGCCGTGAAAAAGCAACGAGCAATATCTGTACCAACAGCAGCCTCTGTGCCCTTTCAGCGGCCATGTATATGGCATCGCTGGGGGGGACGGGTATCAGGGAACTGGCCAGGCTCAATTACGACAAGGCCGGTTATCTTAAAGAGGCCCTTCGGCAGGCGGGATTTAAAATCCCTTTTGCATCCCCCTGTTTTAATGAATTCGTGGTTGAATTCCCGCCTGATTTTGATGCAACCTACAACAGGCTACTCAAAAAGAATATGGTGGCCGGGTTGCCCCTTTCTCCGTGGTATCCGGAACTGAAACATCACTATCTCCTCTGTGCTACGGAAGCCCGGACCAGAGCGGATATGGATGCTTTTGTAAAGGAGGTGGCGTCATGAACAAACCCCTGGCACCCACCGGCCTGAACCTGGATGAACCCCTGCTCTGGGAAAGTGGAAAAGAGGGGCGAACCGGTTTTTCCATGCCGCGGCGTGATGTGGAACCATTTCCCCTGGATGATGATCTTGCGGGGGAGGGTCCCGATTTTCCCGATTTGAACGAGATGGGGGTGGTTAGGCATTACACCCGGCTCAGCCAGTGGAATTTCGGTGTGGATACGGGCATGTATCCTCTGGGGTCCTGCACCATGAAGTACAATCCCAAGATCAATGAAAAATATAGCCAGTTAAAAGGGTTTGCAGGATTGCACCCCATGCTGCCGGCGGGCATGACCCAGGGCGCCCTGCGGTTGATGGTTGAGCTGGAGCGGTTTCTTACGGAGATTACCGGGATGGATGTGGTCAGCCTTCAGCCGGCGGCCGGCGCTCAGGGGGAACTGGCCGGCATGTTGCTGATCCATGCTTATCTAAAAAGCCGCAACATGAAGCGAAACAAGATCATCATTCCCGATACGGCCCATGGCACCAATCCCGCCAGCGCGGCCCTGTGCGGTTACCGTCCTGTTCGCGTGGCGTCAGGAGAAGAAGGAATCCTGACCCCTGAAGCTGTCGCCCGGGTGATGGACGGGGATACGGCCGGCATCATGATCACCAACCCCAATACCCTGGGTTTGTTTGAGGAACACATCGAGGCCATTGCCCACATTGTCCATGATAAAGGCGGGCAGGTATATTGTGACGGGGCCAATATGAATGCGATCATGGGGATGGTGCATATGGGCCGGAGCGGTGTGGATGTGCTGCATCTGAACCTTCACAAGACCTTTGCAACCCCTCACGGCGGCGGTGGTCCGGGGGCCGGACCCGTTTGCGTGGCGAAACATCTGGCGCCATTCCTGCCGGTGCCACGAATATTAGAAGAAAATGGTATTTATTCCCTCTCCGAAGATTTTCCCCAATCCGTGGGAAGGCTCCATTCATTTTCCGGTAATTTCGGTGTTATGATCAAGGCCTATGCGTATATTCTTTCCATGGGCGCCGCTGGCCTGAAGAAGAGCAGCCAGCTGGCGGTTTTGAATGCAAACTATATCAAGGAAAAACTGAAATCGGTTCTGCATCTTCCCTACGACAGGCCCTGCATGCATGAGTGTGTGTTTTCCGACAAGTTTCAACGGGACCGGAAGATCACCACCCTGGACATGGTCAAACGCCTGATGGATTTCGGGTTTCACCCGCCCACCATTTATTTCCCCCTGGTGGTGGATGGCGCCATCATGATCGAGCCCACCGAAACGGAATCCCTGGAGGAGATCGACCGGTTTATCGAGGCATTTCGAATTGTGGCCGCAGAAGCCGTGGAATCCCCTGATCTTCTGCGGGGGGCCCCAAAACGGTGCAGGGTGGAACGGCTCGATGAAACACAGGCGGCGAGACGGCCCTGCCTGATGGGGTGAAACGGCCCTGCCTGATGCGGTGAAACGGATTGTTTTGAGCGATTCTTAAGGAGCAGCCATTGAAAAAATACACGATTCTTTTTCTGATGGGGAAAGATCGCCCGGGCATTGTGGACGATGTGTCTACTTTCCTGTTTGAAAAGGGTGCCAACATTGAAGACAGCCGGATGGCGATCATGGGCGGGTGCTTTTCTGTCATGATGCTGTTTTCCTGTTCCGGGGAGGAACTGGAAAATATCGATGCCCGCCTTTCGGAACTGAAAGCGCTGGGCTTTGAAACATCTCTTCACGGCGCACAGGCGCCTGAAACAGCGTTTGATGTAGTTGAGTTTCCTTTGAAAATGGCGGTTACATCCATGGATCACCCGGGAATCGTTCAACAGGTGGTTCGGATTTTGCGCCGTTACGATGTGAATATCCGCTCCATGAATACCCGGACCGCGAGTGCTCCCCTTTCGGGTGCGCCCATTTTCAATATGGTGCTTGAAGGGGTTGTTCCCGGAGAGAAGCAGGTTCCCGACGTCAAAAGGGATCTTACGGCGCTGGCCGCTGAAATGAATATGGACCTGGATTTTCTGTCAGCAGACGATGATGCGGAAATCTGATATTCAGGGGTTTCACAGGTTTTTGGATATGGAAAAGCAGAACTTAACCCCCCGTTCTGCCCCCGGTTCCGCCCACACATCCCCGCCATGACGGACCATGATCTCTTTTACGATGGCAAGCCCCAGGCCTGTCCCCTGGGTTCCTTGGGCGCTTTTCTTGCGTTTGAAGACCTCAAAAATCCCTTCCAGGTCTTCTTCTCTGAGACCTACGCCGTCGTCACTCACTGAAAAAATGTGGTGTGTTTCGGTTTCATCATGTCCGAACAAAATGCGGTCTAATCCATCTCCCCCGTATTTCAAGGCATTGTCCACCAGGTTCCGGATGACCCGGATCATGGACAACCGGTCTGCCTTGATTTCGGGCAGTTGCTCCTGTTGAGACCATTTTATCCCCGCCGCTTCCAGCCGCTCTGACACTTCGTCCCTTATGACTGCCACCACCGCATCCATTGGGGTTTTTTCAAGGGAAAGGGGTGCTTCTCTGGTTGAAATGAAGGCATTGATGTGGTTGACCAGTTCTTCAATCAGCGCCGAGGTTTTGATAATCTGGTCACAGGTCCGTTTCCCCTTGTCATCCAGCAGATGTTCCGATTGTTTTTGAAGGAGCATGGCCAGACCATGAATGCCGATGGCCGGGCTTTTGAGATCGTGTGAAATGGAATAGGAAAAGAGCTTGATCTTATCCGCACTTTCCTGGACCTGGCTTTCCGCGGTTTTTCGCTTTTCCGCCATGTAATTGAAGGCTGTGGCCACATCTTTTAACTCGTCATCAGCGGTGGGCTCAATTCGGTGGTCCAGATTCCCCCGGCCGAATGCTTCGGAGCCTTCTTTCAACTGCCGCACGGATCGGATGATTCCCCGGGTGGTGAACCATGTGACCACGCCCATTGCCATGAGTACAAAGAGGGTCAAAGCAAGGGTGACGGACAGGGCAACAGCGCCGTGATAAATGGCATCCTCAGCTGTTTTTTCCGTGTCTTGTCGAATCAGAGGTTGAATATCTTCATTTAATATTCGCTGGATCCTCAGAAGACCTTTTTCGAATTTTTCCAGTTCGTGCTGCAACTGATCCGCCGGTTCGGTGAACTCTTTCTGAGTGAGTTTTCGGGCTTCGGCCAGTGCGACAATCTTTTTGGATAGTGCCTGGTGCTCTGAAAAATAAAGGGTCACTTTTTGACCGAATTTTTTCTCCGAATCTGTTTTGGCGAGTCGGTTGAATTCTTTGAGAAATGCTGCGAAGTTTTCCTGGAATTGATGGAGGTTTTCAATATGGACCTGCTCGCCGTCGCGGACGAATGCGAAGATGGAAATGGCGCCTTCCCCGATATTGACCTCCATTTCCAGAAGGGCATCTTCCAGGGGTTCCTGAACAGAGAGAAATTGTTTCAATGCCTGGTTCAGCTTCTGTATCTGCAGATAAGAAATAGACCCTGACACCCCCAGAACAAGGATAAGGATTCCAAAACTCAGCCAGAGCTTCTTGGCGATGGTCATACGCATGAATTGATCTCCGGGGGGCTAGCGGCGTTTTCCCCCTTTACGAAAACCCGAAAGCACCCAGAAAACGCCCCACGAGAGTACCACCGGCCCGATGCCCACATAGAGAAACATGGGCCAGTTCCCGTTCCAGGGCTTTAAAAAAAAGACCATGACGGCTGGCCATAAAATAGAGGCCATAACCGCCAGGCGTGCCCAGCCGGTCATTTTTGAAATCACACCGGCTTGCCGGCCGCCTTTTTCAATCCGTTTGCCGGTCAACCTGGGCAGCATGAAGATTGCCAGGGCGATAGCGATAATAACGAGAATTTCATTCATGAGCGATTACCGGTCCAACCTCAAAATGGGCTCAAAATAGACATTATAACTTCATGGTCAGAGAGAGTGTTATGAAATGTGAAACCACTCTATACTATTCTACATTGTTTTTTCAATAAACATTACGCGAACTGGGAAAATACGGATTTCATCCTAATACAGGAGGGTATCAGGAAAATCTGCCGGGGGCGTCTGCGGGACGTCCATTTGTAATTTAATAACTTTTCAATCCTCCCGTTTTACTGAATTACAAATGGACGTCCCGCAAATCCGAGTAAAAACAACGCGTTGTTTTTTATTATTTTGACAAATTCAACGCGTTGTTTTATCATGTTCACAATAAAACAACGCCTTGCTGTTTATCCATTGCATGAGGAATATCATGATTCGATCCGCTGCCCATCATCTCGATCAGTGGTTGGAAAACCCCAACCGGAAACCCCTGGTGCTCAGGGGCGCCAGACAGGTGGGAAAGACCTGGCTCGTCAGGGACCTGGCAGAACGCTACGACCTTCAATTAATCGAGATGAACCTGGAACGGTTTCCCAGTCAGGCGGACCTTTTTTCGGAAAACCGCCCTGAAGCGGTCTTGAAAAACATCGAAGCCGAACTTTCTACACCCGTAAAACGCAAATCCGCGTTGCTTTTCCTCGATGAAATCCAGGCCGCGCCGGAGTTGTTTGCAAAATTGAGGTGGTTCAGGGAGGATATGGCGGACCTGCCGGTCATTGCGGCCGGGTCGCTGCTCGATTTTGTCCTCAATAAATATCAATACAGCATGCCCGTGGGGCGAATCACCTATTTCTATCTTGAACCCATGTCCTTTTTTGAGTTTGTTCAAGCATCCGGCCATGACGCCCTCCACCGGAAACTCTCTTCCTTTTCCCTGGCTTTGGGTCTGCCAGCCTCTCTCCATGAGAAATGTCTGAAGTTATACCAGGCCTATTGCCTGACGGGAGGAATGCCCGAAGTGGTCCAGGAGTGGATCAACACTGAAAATCTGGATGCATGTATGAAACTCCAGCATGATCTCTTGGCCACCTATCGGGATGATTTTCATAAATACGGAGGGGAAATGGAAGCTGCCGCATTGAGTAAAATCATGGTGAGCGTGGCGCGTCAGCTGGGAAATAAATTTGTGTACAGCCGTGTGGACCCTGCAAGCAAGTCCGGCCCCGTTAAAAAGGCTTTTCATTTGCTTTGCCAGGCAAAAGTCTGCTCTAAAGTGGCCCATTCAACCGGAAACGGGTTACCGCTGGGGGCGGAGTCAAACGAGAAATTTTTTAAGGCCCTGATGGTGGATATCGGACTCATTTCCGTCCAGTTGGGTATTTCATCGACAAGGCGCCGGGAGGCCGCAAACCTCATCCTTTCGAATAAAGGTGGTCTGGCGGAGCAGTTTGTGGGTCAGCAATTGCGGGCACTGCAAAGCCCTCTGCTGGAGGCCTCACTTTTTTACTGGCAAAGGATCGGGGGAAGGCAGGGGGAGATTGATTATTTGCTACAGGATGGGACCCGGGTGGTCCCGCTCGAGGTCAAATCCGGCCCGGCGGGCAGCATGAAGTCGCTCCATCAATTCATGGCGGAAAAACGTCTTGATTTCGCGGTCCGATGCAATTTCAATTTACCCACTGTGGAAAACATCCAACTGAAAACCACCCTGGGGCAGGCCGTGTCTTACCGTCTCCTTTCCATACCGGTTTATCTGACCCAATGTCTTGACAGGCTCATGGAAGAGGTGAAAAGTTCGCCACTTTAAAGCATGTGATTTATCATCTGTTTTAACACCTTTGATGGGGGATGTGTGGTCTATGTATGAGAACCCGTTGTTGTTATGGGTTGACAACTTTATGCCATGGGTCTATTGTGGGTTATCCAGACAATCCACAATAGAGTTGTGAAATGGAGATTGCAAGGCAACTTCAACTGACTACTTTGCTGGCCATGAAATCGTTTTTTCTTTTCGGGCCCCGTGCCACTGGGAAAACAACCCTGGTCCGCCGGCAACTGGCGAAAAACGCGACCATCATCGATCTACTCGATTCCCGTTACTTCATGAGGTTATCAGCCGCTCCCCACGATCTGGAATCCATTGTAGATGCGGGCTCCGCCCATATCATTGTTATCGATGAAATCCAACGCATTCCGGAGCTTTTAAATGAAATCCATCGTCTTATTGAAAATCGACCCATCACTTTTTTGTTGACGGGTTCCAGTGCGCGAAAACTACGTCGGGGCAAGGCCAACCTTCTGGCCGGTCGTGTGTGGGAGGCCAGGATGTTCCCATTTATCCACCGGGAGCTGCCTGACTTTGATCTGGGTCGCTATCTGCGGTATGGCGGCCTGCCCGCCGTCTATTTGAGCGATTATCCGGAAGAAGAACTCGATGCCTACGTGAATACCTATCTCAGGGAAGAAGTTCTGGCAGAAGGCCTGATCAGGCGTCTTCCGCCGTTTTCACGGTTTCTAAGGTCCATTGCGCTCTCAAATGGAGAAATTGTTAACTTCACCAAAATGGCAAACGATTGCCAGGTGTCGCCTTCCACGGTGACGGAATATGTGGGGCTTCTGGAGGATACGCTGATCGGCTTTATCCTGCCGGCCTGGACCCGTTCCAGAAAACGCAAAGCCATTAAGACCGGAAAATTTTATTTCTTTGATCCCGGCGTTACCCACGCGCTGGCTGGGACAGAAACGCTGGACCGCAATTCCAATCTTTACGGGAAAAGCTTTGAGCAGTTCATGGGTATGGAGCTGCGGGCATACCTGAGTTACCGGCGAAAAAAGCTTGTCTTATCCTATTGGCGATCAACTAACGGCCATGAGGTGGACTTTCTGTTGGGTGAAAGGACCGCCATTGAGGTAAAAGCATCCAAAAGAATCAGCAAGAACGATTTTAAAGGCCTGAAGTATTTAAAAGAGGAAGGTGTATTCCAAAATTTCATCCTGGTCAGCCAGGATCCCATCAGCACTCGTACGGAGGGCATTTTAGCCCTTCCATGGCATAAATTTCTGACGGATTTGTGGAAAGACAGATTCATTTGAGACACAGCCTTATCAGCGGGCGCGAAGACGATTTCTGGTAGATTTTCTTGCACGCCTGAATAAAAACAGTATAATTCAACAACAAACGGATCTACCGCTTTTATTTTTGAGGAACACATCATGGGGACTGAAATTTTCTTGATTGCCGTCGTAATTCTCCTGCTCTTTGCTGTTTTCGATCTGGTTGTGGGGGTCACCAACGATGCCGTCAATTTTCTGAATTCTTCTATCGGTTCAAGAGTCGCCCCCTATTTTGTGATCATGATTATCGCAAGCCTTGGCATTCTTGCAGGGGTGACCTTTTCAAGCGGGATGATGGAGGTGGCACGGAAGGGAATATTCCATCCCCAGTTTTTTACCATGCCGGAGCTGATTACCATCTTCCTGGCCGTAATGCTCACAGACATCCTTCTCCTGGACCTCTTTAACACTTACGGTCTGCCCACCTCCACCACCGTCTCCATTGTGTTTGAACTTCTGGGAGCCGCCGTGGCCGTTTCGGTAATCAAAATCATGGAGACCGAGGGCGGCGCCATGGCGCTCGGGGAATACATCAACACGGGAAAGGCCATGATGATCGTTTTTGGCATTCTCCTTTCCATTGTGGTGGCTTTTTGTTGCGGCGCCGTGGTTCAGTTCTTCACCCGGCTGATCTTCACCTTTGACTATCAGAAAAAGATCAGGCGTTATGGATCTCTTTGGGGCGGGGTTGCCATGGCAACCATCACCTTCTTTATCCTCATAAAGGGGGCCAAGGGCGCTTCCTTCATGACCCCGGAGTCCGTCCAATGGGTCAAAAGCAATTCCCTGCTCATTCTGGTCGGTATTTTCATTATTTCAGCGATTATTTTACAGATCGCCATTTCTTTATTCAAAGTCAATATTTTTAAACCGATCGTGCTGGTAG
>CAYSFQ010000034.1:0-18659 GCA_964430575.1 uncultured Desulfobacteraceae bacterium | reverse complement strand
TCATCAAAACCCTATGATTCATCAACGGATACAAACACGTGCTTCAGCACTGGGAAACGAGGCGAACGCAATGGTCGAGAAAGTCGTTATCATGGGAGCCGCCGGTCGGGATTTCCACAACTTCAACGTCTATTTCAGAGGGAATCCCCGCTATCAGGTGGTGGCATTTACCGCAACTCAGATCCCCGCCATAAAAAACCGGCAGTACCCGCCGGAGCTGGCAGGGAAAGCATACCCGGAAGGGATTCCCATCTACCCGGAGGACCGGTTGACACATCTCATCAGGGAACACCATGTGGATTTGGTGGTCTTTTCCTACAGCGACGTTCTCCATGTGGAAGTCATGCACAAGGCCTCTGTCGCCATGGCCCATGGCGCCGATTTTGTTCTCATCGGGGCCAACTACACCATGCTCAGGTCCCGAAAGCCGGTGGTGGCGGTCTGCGCCGTCAGGACCGGGTGCGGAAAATCCCAGACCACCCGCAAGGTATGCACCATCCTTCGAAAGCTGAAAAAAAAGGTGGTAGTGGTCCGACATCCCATGCCCTATGGAGACCTGCGGAACCAGATCGTGCAACGGTTTGTATCGTACAGGGATTTTGCGACACACCAGTGCACATTCGAGGAAAGGGAAGAATACGAACCGCTCGTGGATCAGGGGATTGTGGTCTATGCCGGTGTCGACTATGGGAAGATTCTCACGGCAGCCGAGGAAGAGGCCGACATCATCGTCTGGGACGGCGGGAACAATGATACCCCCTTTTATTTCCCTGCGGTGCACATGGTTTTGTTTGACCCTCACCGGGCAGGCCATGAACGCCTTTACTATCCGGGTGAAACCAATATGCTGATGGCCCATATCGCCATCATCAACAAGGTGGATACCGCGCCCCCGGCCGGGGTTGAAGGGGTTAGAAAAAACATTTTGCAATATGCGCCACAGGCCGATATTGTCCTGGCGGAATCACCCGTCATGGTCACCCATCCCGGCCGCATATCCGGAAAGCGGGTCCTTGTGGTGGAAGATGGGCCTACGCTTACCCACGGAGGAATGACCTATGGCGCAGGCCACATAGCGGCCGAAGCGTATGGGGCGGCTCGCATCGTTGACCCACGGCCTTATGCAGTGGGAACCATCAAAGAGGCCTATGACCGGTATCCCCATATGGATTCGGTGCTTCCTGCCATGGGGTACGGAAAGGCGCAAATCAAGGATCTGGAGGAGAGCATCAACAATGCGGACTGTGACATGGTCCTCTTTGCCACGCCCATTCAACTCCCCCGGGTCCTGTCCATCCATAAACCCACGCTTCGCGTCCGCTATGAATACAGAGATTGCGAAGCACCTTTTCTGGAAGAGGTCCTTATTCGTCGCTTGCAAAAGGTGACCGCGATCTGAAAACGGAGACCATCTCAACCTAAAGGCCTCGGCAAGAAATACATCCACCATCTTGCTTGTCCTTTGGCCCGTCTACTGTGTTGCATTCGCCAGCACATATCCACAAATATGCACTGGCGAATGCGCCTTGCCTGATCCTATTAAAACGGGCGGACCAAAATACGGCGCAATCCAGCAGATTTATTTTTTTCCGAGACCCTAACGGCCCCGTTTTCTCAGCCCCCGCTCCAATGTAACAACAAAGTCCTGAACATTGGTGAGGATGGAGCGGGCCGAGAGGGATCCCCGGTTGGCCAACTTGTTCACTGCGAATTCGGACATATCCACAATATAGAAGAAGACCGGCCGCACCCGATTTACTCCGGTTACCTGGTAACAAGGGACCATGTTCCCCGTGGCAATGGCATGAAGCTGTGTGGCCAAAGCAATGACCGTGGTTGCCCGGCGTGCCAGGGCCCGCATCCGGTCCTGGGCCAGGTAGACATCAGCCGTCACTTCCGGAAGGGGCCCGTCATCCCGGATCGAGCCAGCCAACACATAGGGAACACCTTTTTTAATGAGAGACCTCATAATACCCGTGTTCACAGCTCCCTCACTAACCCCTTTATCAATGGAACCGATGGCCCGGATACGATTTATGGCATCCAGGTGATGATAGTGCCCGAGGGGAGTGGCTTGTTTGGAATAGATTTCCTGTCCCAGGGCTGTTTCAAAAAGCGAGGCCTCCACGTCGTGAACAGCCAATGCATTCCCCGCCAACATGGCATGCACATACCCCCGTTTTACAAGAGAAACAAAAGCATTCCGAGCATCCCTGTCAAATACGATGGCCGGCCCCAGGACCCAAACGATGAAACCTTTTTTCCTCTCATGGACCAGGAGGTCATAGAGCTGGTCATAGTCGATGGAAAAGGAGGTCTCCCGCGTAATCCGCGTCCGAAAGGCGAAACCGTGGGCATTGCCTGCTTCAGCGCCAAAAGGATCGGAATTCACAAAGATCCCCTCCACACCATCTTCTTCCCTGCCGCAGGCCACCTGATCGCCGGGTTTCAGATGCCGGAATTCCCTGACCGCCAATGAACCGTCTTTTTCACGGGTAACCACACAATCCATGCGCGTTTCCCCGAGAAGGCGCCATTCCCCTTTCCCGAAATGAAAATATTCAGGATAGATGGATGTGGCATGATAGTTCAAAGGGGCCACCCCTGCTTGTCCGACGCCTTTAAAGACGACTTCAGGAGCATCAGCAAAGGGAGGTTGACTGAAGTCGGGATGGCTGTATGGCGGCAGTTTGAATGACATCTAACCTACCTGCTTTTCACGTCCGTCTTTAATATTTTCCACGATGTCCATATATTCATTGTTGAAGAACAGCTCCAGTTTTTTACATTCCGCCCGACCCTTATCCCATACCGTGTTCCCGCCGGAAAGAAAGATCGTCAAATCCTCCTTTCCCAGCATCTGTAACAAGATGTTGTTTTTTCCAGACAAAACTGTAAGGAAATTCCGTTTATTCGTCAAGAACAAATAAGGTTGATTCAACTAGAGACGAAAGCAGAAAAAATTATCTGAACAGCACCTGAAAATCGGGGCTTTACAATCCCATTCAACATTGATATTTTTTTCGGCCAGTGCATGCAAACAAGTTGTTTTTTATTTCGGCGGACACGCACCACCGGAGTTGATGATGGTCAGAAAAATTATATCGGGCGGGCAGACCGGTGCTGATCGAGCGGCCCTTGATTTCGCTTTGGAATGGAACATCGCTCACGGTGGCTGGATACCCAGAGGGCGCAGGGCGGAAGATGGAAAACTGCCCGAAAAGTACCGGCTCAGAGAAATGAACAGCACCGATTATGCCCGTCGTACCGAGCAGAATGTGATCGATTCTGACGCAACCCTTATATTCTCCCACGGCAAACTGACCGGTGGATCCCTGTTAACCCGAAGAATGGCCCTGAAAAATGGACGGCCCTGGCTTCATGTGGACCTGCTCCAAACCAACAGCTTCAGCGCCGCCCAATCCATTCACGCATGGATAAAGAAGCAACGCATCGGTATTTTGAACGTGGCGGGCCCCCGACAAAGCCAGGATAGGCGAATATACCGCGCCACTTTTGACATACTGGAAGCCGCCTTTCAATTATTCATGATCAGTACCCATACAAACCCATCCGTCAGTCGGCGTTACCCCCTGCCCGAAAATGTGGATGAAGCGGTTGAGCGTCTCTTTACGCAACTGACGTTAAAAGATAAGAGTAAAATCGCTCGAATGGGCAAACGGGATCTCAAGAGTCTGGACCGAACACTGGGCCGGTACATCACGGATAATTTCGGCCTGCGGGAGAACAATGATGCGCTCATCTCATCCTGCGGCTTCATTCTGGGGAAACGGTCCATCGAAGAAGAGGAAGCGATCTCCCTCATCATCAAAAAGCTCTGGGAAAAACTGCAATCATCCCATGGTTTGAGGGTCGTCCGTTGACCTTTCCTGGAAACCTGGCGTTAACATGACTGCAGCAGAAGAAGCCATAGCGGATGAAAACGCCGCCACGCCGGGATCTCTTTATAAAAAAATCGGCATCGCATCCCTCATCATGATGGCCTCGGTCCTTTTGAGCCGGGTCATCGGACTGCTTCGCGAAGTTGTCATCGCCTATGTGGGCGGAACCGGGGCGGCGGTAGACGCTTACCAGATGGCGTTTGTGCTGCCGGAAATACTGAATCATGTGGCGGCTACGGGCTTTCTCTCCATTACGTTCATCCCCATCTTCAACAAATATCTGGTCAACCAAAGGGAAACAGAAGGATGGCGGGTTTTCTCCCTCATCCTTTCCTCATTTGGTAGTCTGCTGCTCCTTTTTATTGTTGCGGCCTGGTTTCATGCGGATCACCTGGTGGCACTGTTCGCGCCGGGTATTGACGATCCAGCTGTCAAAGCACTCACCATCCGAATGACCCGCATTATCCTGCCGGCCCAGTTCTTTTTCTTTACGGGAGGCCTTTTCATGGCCGTACAGTTTTCAAAGGAACATTTCCTCATTCCTGCGCTGGCCCCCCTCCTTTATAACCTGGGCATTATCACAGGCGGCCTTGTACTCGCCCCCTGGATCGGCATTGAAGGGTTCGCGTGGGGCGTACTGGGAGGCGCTGTGGCGGGGAATTTTGCAGTGCAGTGGTTTGGCGCCGCACGTCTTGGCATGCGGTTCAAGATCTGTTTTGAATGGACCCATCCGGATTTGAAACACTACTTCCTTCTGACCCTTCCCCTTATCCTGGGCCTCACCATGACCTTTTCAACGGAGTTTTTTTTCAGGTTCTTCGGTTCCTATATGCCCCGGGGTGCCGTGGCGGCCCTTAACTATGGACTCAGAATCACGTTCATTCTCGTGGGCCTCTTCGGCCAGGCTGTCGGCACCGCATTTTACCCGTTCATATCCCGTCTGGCCACGGAAGGGCGCATGCTCGAAATGAACCGCTTGCTGGACCGAACGGTGCGTACCCTCTCTATGGTCATCCCCTTTTCCGTCTTTCTCATGGTCATCCGTCATGAAGCGGTTTTCATGCTCTTCCAGCGGGGCCGATTCGATGCCGCAGCAACCGCCTTAACCGCCCATCTTCTCCCTTTTCTACTGCTGGGCGCCTTCGCCTTCTCAGCCCAGACCATAGTGGTGCGGGGATATTATGCTCTGCAAAATACCCTTTTCCCGGCCCTTCTGGGGACAGCGGCGGTGCTTCTGAGCATCCCCGTTTATATCCTGAGCATGCAATGGTTGGGAGCATCCGGCGTGGCCCTGGGGGTTTCACTTTCCGCATTCATGCAGGTAGCCTTACTTTACATCTGCTGGAACCGGCGCACCCAAAACAAGAACAGCCGTCACATCTACGGCGCGGTCTTCAAGATGATGCTGTTGAGCATTTTTCTGGGATCAGCACTTGAAGCCATCAGACGAATGGTTTTCCAAGACCCGGGCGCCACCACCTTTTCCGGCGCGCTTTTGACGTGTTTCGGGTTGGGGGCACTGTTTTTATGCCTTCTTTATGTGGCCTGCAGGATCATGAAAATGGCAGACATTCTTGAGATTTTTGAAAAACCGCTTCAAAAGCTAACATCACGCTTTTGCGGAAACAGAAACTAAGGCGGCGTAGCCGCACCAAAAAAGTCTCACGCAAAGACGCGAAGTGTTAAGGACCGTTTTCTCCTGGTTCTTTGCGACTTTGCGGCTTTGCGTGAAACACATTTTACAATTTAAGGAGTAAAACAGATGAAAGATGAACGCGGGAAGTACTATTATCCATTTCCACAAAACAAGAAAGTCCGCATGTATGTTCAGGAAAAAGATGGCATGGTCCATTTCAGACTATGGAATTCCGATGATCCCAAACTGTGGGAGGAACATGGCTGGATCCCTTACGAAGCCATACAGCAGGCGTCCGCCATGTATGAGCAGAAGAATGATTTCGATCCCAACCAGGCTTATAATCTGGATATTGCAAAGGCGGCCCTGAAAGAATGATCCAGAAAGAATGACCCATAAAGAATGATTTGTTACCGCAAATAAATGGGGTTCGAAAAAATCCAAGGCCGAAGGCCGAAAAAAGGCGCACGGCGATAAACTTCAACCCGATAGACACCCGGGTTTTCGACAGCAAAAGAAAAACTTGAACCAATCCGCCGAACCAACAGAATACCGTTTCTTAACAGGCGGATTTCCCCCTTATACGGTGTTTCCACGAAAAGAGTGCCCGGTTCAAACACCCTTTCTTCCCCCATTTCCAGAGTCGGTCCCCCGTTACAGGCATAGAAAAACCTGAAACCTCTGGAAGATGCCAGCCGGTCGTGTGCAATATGAAGCCGACCTTCTTTCATGGCGTTGTAGAGTTGTTTTCCCGCGTCAATTGAATCCTTTGCCAGAGGATGATCCAGCAACAGATGAATATTGATGGATGACAGCCCGTCGCGGTAGGACAGGGGGGTAAAGCGGAACGGCCCCCAACGAAAGAACGCTCCGTGGGCATCGGAACCGCCAATGGCCACCACCCGTCGCTCTGCGCAACCGTTGTCCCAGAACAAGAGGGTTTTCCGGCTGGGACCTTTCAGTGCCCAGGTCTTGAACAGCAGAAAAAAGAGACCGTGCAGGACTGTTTTAACCCGCTCTTTCCATCGGGATGAAAAATTCCAGATACAGATTCCCGTGTAATCTGTCACCGAAAGATCGTTCCAGGTGTAGGCAATGCTGTTATCCCGAAACGGCATCCCCTTTTCAAAAGGATGGGCCAGAAACCCGAAACCGCCCTTTTCGTTCACGCGATCAATGACCGACTGGGGCTTCAGGCCTTTCCCCCGAACCATCTCACACAAACCAAAGGCCAGGTAATGGTGAAACCGTCGTCCCAGCTCAAGGCCCATCAGAACCAGCACACCGCCATGATACCCTTCATCTTCAACATGAAGAATATTCGCCATATAATCGTGATCATTGATGATAATAAAATCCAGATCTGCCAACGCCGCATGCCGGGCAATTTCGGGCACGGTTTTTGCGCCATCCGAATAGCGGGTATGGATGTGTACATTACCGGTATATTCGAGGTGATGTTCGCCCATTTCCTATTTCCGTTTTGTGGATATAGCCAGCGCTTTAAGCCCCAGCCCCATGGGTTTCAGTAGGGCCGTCGCGGTAAGTGCCAGAACACCCGCGAAAGACAATACCATGTAAACCTTTTCCAGCGAGGATATGGGACGGCCTTTCATTTCAGACATAAACAGGAGGTACACCGGACCGGCTTCCAGAACCACAACAGCGCCGATAAACAGGGCACTCACCATCATATACAGAAGGCCGCCAAATCCGGTTGCCACCTGGCCGATATTTTCATGGTCAAATCTGGGATACATGGCGCCAAAGCCGATACCGAGGGACACGATACCCAATATCATCAGAAACATGGTTCCCGAAGAAAGGAGCATCATAAACCGGGTGACTTCAAGAAAATCGTTGGTCACCACAATCAACACCAGCCCCAGGAAAAGCATGGGAACCAGGAAGAAGAAGTACTTTCCCCACAGGTAACGCCTAAAGCTCATGGGAGAGGAGCGCAGGATCCAGAACGCTTCGCCCTCAGCGCTCACAGCCGTGAAAACAAACCGCACCCCCACCGCCGCCGAGACGAAACCCGCCAGCCCCATGTTCAAAAAAGCCAGCCCATTTTGAAGAAAGTCCAAGGGCAATGGGCTTTTCTCCAACGGCAATACCTTGAAATTATACACATATACCACCACCAGGGCGAAAAGGAGCAGCAACTGGGACCACTGGGTATTATCCCTGAAAAAAACCCGGATATCCTTGGCCATCATCACGGACAGATCCGACTTAAACGGTTTGGTGACAACCCGGATCAACAGGTCAAGAATCCGCTTTCCGCCCATGAGCCTTTTTTTGGCCTCCTGGGCCTTGGAAAACCCGCCAAAATAGATAAACCACGCCGTCCAGATATTAAAGACCAGCAGGGACAACGCGGTGGACCAGGTGAGAGCCAGGTAAAAACCCTCGCCTGCCTTTTCACCCCCCTGCAGACGACCCCACAGAATCTCCGTGATCCAATGGGTGGGAAGATAGGGTGAATCGGGGGTTTTAAGAGCAGATACATAGTGCATCACCGATAGCGCCGTCTCCGGATCGACCAGCCTTTCGGGCCTCAAAAACCGAAACAGGAGATACAGGCCAACGACCATGAGGATGGACAGCAACAGAATTACGTCCCTTGTTCTCTGGGCCGGAAAAACGTGGACCAGGATCATGGTCAGAAGAATTCCCAGGCCTGAAGCAATGAGGCCCATGGCCACCATCAGGTGCAGGAGGCTGCCATAGAACCCCACACCGGGGGCATATACATAACCATAAGCCCCGAGAATCGGTATGGCAAAAATCAACGCCATCCAGGAACTGTTTAAAAAAGTGCTGAACGCCCGTGCCGCAAAAAGCACCTCCACTGACACCGGCGCCGAATGGCAGAACTCAAGATCTTTGGACAGGTACAGGGTGGATAGGGCCGTGATGATATTGCTGAAAATGAGCAGCGAAAAAAACGTCAGAAACACCATGCTCAAGAGCTCTTTCGCCAAGAGATCGCCGATCATCTCAACGGATTGAAAATAGACCAGCACCCGGGAAGAGAGCACAAACAGGATCAGGCCGAAAACAAGTCCCAGCCCTCCTATGAAGAGCGGTTTTTTGAAGCCCCCTCCATGGCCCCGACTCAGCCGATTCTTAAAACCCAGGATGCCGGGGCGCAACAAAACCGTGACATAACCCATGATTACCCCTCTTTTTCCCGGGTCAACCTCAAAAAGACCTCTTCCAGGTTGCCGTCCACGCCGGCCTGCTGTCGAAGGCTTTCACTTGTCCCTTGCGCAATCAGCCGGCCGTCCTGAATAATGGCGATTTCATCACAGATCTCCTGGGCCACATTCAGGGAATGGGTTGACATGAACAGGGTGGCGCCATTTTCGACCTGATCCTTGAAGATATTCTTAACCAGCCTGGCCCCCTGGGGATCCAGCCCCACCATGGGCTCATCCACAATGAGCACCTTCGGCCGGTGCACCAGGGCCCCGCACATGACCAGGCGTTGTTTCATCCCGTGAGAATAGCCTTCAATCAATTCCTCCCCCCACCGGGCCAAACTAAAAAGGTTCAGCAAATCATTGATGCGGTGGTTCAATTCACCGTTATTTGTCAGACCGTAAAGTCCCGCCACAAAATGAAGAAATTCCAGGCCTGTGAGCTTTTCATAAAGAAACGGCCGATCGGGTATGAACCCCACGCATTGTTTGGCAGCGACCGGGTCTTTTGCCAGGTCATGGCCGTTAATAATAATCTGACCGTCGCTGGGCATCAAAACGCCTGCCATCATCTTGATGGTCGTTGTCTTTCCCGCACCATTGGGCCCCAGGAACCCGAAACGAGACCCCTGTTTTATCTCCAGATTTATCCCGTCAACGGCCCGGAGGGATTTGTACCTTTTGGAAAGATTTATCAACCGAATCATAAGTATAGTCCACGATGTCCAATTGCAGTTTGCCCATCAGGGCCATCAGTTCAGCCTGCTTATCCAGTCCCCCGTGGACCAGCTTGATATGGGTCGCATCGGTGGGCATCTGGTTGAGCGTGGCATCCATGGAGATCCAATGACCGAGATACGCTTCGGTCCACGCATGATAGAAGAATCGATGGTCCGTGTAAACAATTCCCACACATTCCCGAGCGGGAATACCGGCAGCCCGAAGGAGCGCCGTCAACAATACCGCATGTTCGTTGCAGTCGCCCACCTTTGTTTCCAGAACCGCCAGAGCGTCAGGGACACTGACAACGGGCCGTTTTTCAACATTTTCATATACCCAACCCATCAACTTTCGAGCCACAACCTGCAAATCCCTCTCACTCCCCGCAATTTCCCTGGTCTTTTCCACGATGGCGCTGTTATCACTCTGAACACCGATTCCGGGTAAAATAAAGGGCTTCATATGGGGCGCCATATCCGCTTTTAATCGCTTCGAAAGGGCACTCGAAGGGATGCTTTCCTGAAAGATCTCCAGCATATCCTCTCTCAGCTTCTGCCGCCCCTCATTCAACACCGAAAGGTTAAAACCGGTATCCTCAAGCCCTGCCACCTTGGCTTTCAGGTAGTTAATTTCACGGGGCCGTTTCAAGGTCTGTTTCACCACAATGGCGGCAATATCATAAAAATCAGCCCCGGTCGAACCATCCACATCAAACGGCGCACGATCCTTGTCGGAACGGACCAGGGTCAATCCCATAAAGCCCTCTTCTTTCAACAAAACCCCTTCTTCATCAAGCCAGAAAACCAGCGTCTGTCCCCAAACCTTTGTTTCCAGGCGGAAGGCGGGGTATTCTCTGTCGTTTACGGAAGTGACCGTCTTGTCGGTGACCTTGATCACCATTTCTTTGTGAGAAAGAATGGAAGGATCAAAGAAGGTGAATCGAAATGCATCGCCGATTCCGAGAGCACGCCCTTTGAAAAAACCCAGGATGCCGGCACCGATGGTGAGGGGCCCGGTGAGCGGAATTAGATGGTCCTTCTCCTGGTCGCCTTCGCCCATTTTCACGACCATCCGGTTTGCTTCGACTTTTCCCGATACACGGAAACGAACCACGCCGGAATCAATGACCAACCGAAATTGTTTCAGCAAAAACCCTTTGTCCACCACGGCCCGGGTGGTCATACGCAGGACGCTCGGCTGTCCCATCAGGTTCAGCACCAACACCATTTTTTCTTCAATCAATTGATCCCTGCCGAGCGGGCTAGCCCTGGTTTCAGAAAAACCGACCTTTTTCCCCTTGAGATAGATCTCCATCCAATCATGCTGAAAACGTTCAACGGATTCGAGTTCCGGCTGAATGGGGGTTCCCGCAACCTGATCAACTTCATGAAAATGCGTTTTTCGGATCAGTAAAGCCACCATCACCAGCCAGATTACAACAATACTTGCACCCAGAAAATAAAACAGTTTTCTTTTGTTGATCAGGGCCATGGATCGAGGTATGAGGCGGTGTATGAGGCGGTATATGGCGCCACATAAGACAAGGAAAACGAAACAGTGTTAAGTGACGGGGTGACCCGAAGGTTTGTTTTGAAAGATGAACATCGAACGTTCACCTTTTCTTTACATCTTGTATTTTCCAAAGTCGTCAGGATCCAGATTTTCCAGTATTTCCTGCCACTTTTTTCCTTTCTCAGTCTTATCCTGAGCAACGGCCTTCAAATCGATCTGGGTTGACCGGCTGATGACATCTTCAGAAACAAAAATAGGTGCGTCCAACCTGAGTGAAAGGGCAATAGCATCGCTGGGTCTGGCATCAATGGACATTTCCTTTCCGTTGAACTCAAAATTTATGCGCGCATAGTACGTATTGTCCTTGAGATCACAGACCTCAATTTTGCTGACCCTGACGTGAACCATGTCCATCATGTTTTTCAAGAGATCATGGGTCATGGGCCTGGAAAACTTAATACCTTCCAGTTCGCTGGCAATGGCAGTGGCCTCCAGCAAACCGATCCATATGGGAAGTGTACCATCCCCATCAATCTCCTTGAGAATGACAATCGGGCTGTTGGTGATAGGATCAACGGTTAAACCGGATATGGACATAGGCGTATACATAATTTCCTCCGGGAATTTTCAGCTTGACTGAACTGCATCATCGACTGTTATTTTTAACCATGCAATTGTTTTTGTCAACAACCGTATGGACAATCCGGTAAACGATTTATACACATCTGAGAAAGCATATGAATCTCACGCGAACCATTTGTTCCTTGCCAGAACCTTTCATGGATTGTAGTATTCATGATCCTTTCCCCGGAGCATCTGTCTGGGGAACATTGAAACCATCCACAACTGTTTTAGGGAGCCTAATGAAGAATAAAAAACCATATTTCCCCTTTGTGGTCGATTACAAACCGCGATTTTTCCTGAACTGGATTCTTTTTAAACTGTTCAAACGGGTCCGCTACAACGAGAGCATGGCCCTGAAATTAAAAGCAATGCACCGGGAAGGGACGGTGGTCTACGCCGTCAAATACCGGGGACGTCTGGACTATCTGCTTTATCACTACCGGTATTTAACCAGCCGCCTGCCCTACCCCAAAATCGCCTTCAACCTTAACATGGCCCTTGTCCTTCCTCTGGGCCATCTTTTCAAGGTCTTCAAATTCTACCTGTCCGGCGTTCTCAGAGAAGGCCGCTTCCCGAGTCCCTTCAAAACGGGCTTTTATGAAAAAGCCATTCAAGAAGGCACATCAGCACTGGTCTTCTTGGTGGATCCCGTTGGATTCACCCGGCATTTCATCTACGCTGAAAAGGACCCCTTGGCTTTTTTGGTGGAAACCCAGAAGAAGATGGATCGACCCATCTTTGTGGTTCCCCAGTTGATTCTTTACAAAATGACCCCTGAAAAAAGCCGTCACAGCCTCCTTGATATTTTCTTCGGATTTAAGGACAGGATCGGTTTCCCAAGAAAAGCCGTCCTTTTTTTCAGGCATAACCGTCGTGCATTTATCGATTTTGGGGAACCCCTCAACCTGCAACAGGTTCTGGCAGGCAAACCCTCGGATCTCTCACTGGAAAATTTGACGGCAGAAGTCAGGAAAACGCTCCTTGAAAGCATTGATCAGCAAAAACGGGTCATTCTGGGACCGGTCTTGAAATCCAGACAGCAATTCAGAGAGGTTGTTCTGAGTGATCGGAAAGTGATCGAGGCCATTGAGAAAAATGCTTCCGAAAAGAAGGCCGGCCTGAAACAGAGCAAAAAAAAGGCGGCAGCCTATTTCAATGAAATCGCAGCAGATTTCAACATTGCCTTTATACAATTCTCCTTTATCGTATTGCGCTGGGTCTGGAAAAAGATGTTCCAGGGCATCGATTTGAACCCGGAAGAACTGGCCAACCTCAGGGAATGGACCCGAAAAGGACCGGTAATCTATGTCCCTTCACACAAGAGTCACATTGACTATCTGGTCCTCAATTATGTTCTTTACGATCACCACCTGCACATTCCAAGAACTGCTGCAGGGAAAAACCTCGCCTTCTGGCCTCTGGGCAATTACTTCAGAAAATCGGGTGCGTTTTTCATTCGAAGGACTTTCAAGGGCGCCAGGCTCTATTCAATGGTTTTTTCACGTTATATTAAGGCGCTCCTTCAGGAGAACACCCCTCTGGAGTTCTTTATCGAGGGCGGCAGAAGCCGAAGCGGGAAGCTGATCCTTCCGAAAATCGGGTTCCTCTCCATCCTGATCGATGCCTACCGGGAGCACTATTGCGAAGATCTCATCTTCGTCCCGACATCCATCGTTTACGATCGCATTCTGGAAGGACAGGCATACCTGAAAGAACTGGGCGGGGGCAAAAAGAAAGCGGAAAACCTTCAACAGTTTGTGGGCATCAGACGGTTCCTGAAAAAAAAATATGGAAAAATTTATATTCGCTTTGGTCAACCTATTTCCCTCAAGCAATACCTGACCGAAAAACCGTATCTGGAAGACAAAAAGCATAAACACCTGGCATTTCACATCATCAGGTCCATTAACGAGGTCACCCTGGTAACGCCGATGGCCATCATGGCATCCGCTATTCTCGCCAAACACCGCAGGGGTTTTCAAATGCAAGAGATAATGGAAACCGCTGAGGCATTTCTGGAATTCATAAAAACACGCGGTGTGCCTGTTGCCGATTCCCTTCAACAATGTGAAAAAGCCATGGAAGAGACCCTTGCCGTCCTGTTGAGAAGCAATGTATTGGAAGCCATCAAGGATGTGGATGAAACCGAAATGTTTTATTATGCAAAGGAAGAGAAAAAGCCGGAATTGGAATTCTATAAAAACAGCATGATACACTGTTTTATTCCCCAGGCCTTTGTTGCCCTTTCCCTGCTGACCGGAAACGAGGAAATCACGCCCCGTGAAAAAGTGGTCATGGACTATGTGTTTCTCAAAAAAGTTTTCAGACATGAATTCATTTTTGAGGAAGAAACACAAACCCCTGAAACGGAAGTGAACAGCATCCTGGATTATTTTTTCCAGACCTCATTGTTGGTCAAGAGCGATGTCAGGGCCGGCTACAGTCTCACCCGGCCCGGTTTTGACCAAGTGACGGTCTGGGCCAACTTGGCGAAAACATTTCTTGAGTCCTACTGGATCGCAACGCGCGGCATTATTAAACGCCAGAAGGACGGTAAAAAGCGCTCGGACATGCTGAAAAGCATGACCTATCTGGGACAGCGTTATCACAGGCTGGGGCTCATAGACCACCTCGAAGCGGTTTCACAGGTAAACTTTAAAAACGCAATTCGCATGATCGAGAATGACTTCCCCCTGTCAACGGATACATCTGAAGAAGATCGGCAAAAAACCTGCGAAAACCTGGGCCTATTCAGCAAACGGTTGCATCAATTTTCTCAATATAATAAGTAGTTTTCCAAAGAAAAGGCCATGAATACCCTACCCGTAGATTCAATTCCGGAACCTGTGCTGTTTTTACTCAAGAAACTTGAACGGGCCCATCATCAGGCGTTCGTGGTGGGCGGCGCCGTGAGGGACATCTGTCTGGACAGGCCGGTGATCGACTGGGATCTGGCCACCTCAGCATCGGTTGAGACCATCCAAAATATTTTCGGGGACACATCTCAGTATACCCTGCAGCATGCCACGGTGGCTGTAATGGTTAAGGGCAGGCCTTATGAAATTACCCCGTTCAGGGGGAAAACAAACACTTTGGAAGAAGATCTTTCAAAAAGAGATCTGACCATCAATGCCATGGCCCTGGATTCGGGAACCGGGACGCTTTTTGATCCTCACAATGGCTGCGGAGACCTTCGGGATAAAGTCATTCGTGCGGTAAGCAACCCGGGCGATCGCTTTCAGGAGGATCCTTTAAGACTTATAAGAGCTGTACGGTTTGCCGCACACTTTGACTTTAAGATCCATAAAGACACATCCTCCGCAATTTCAGCAAATGCCCCGCTGCTTTCCAATGCAGCACCGGAACGGATCAGAGAAGAGTTGATGAAGATTCTCATGGTCCAAAAACCATCCGGATACTTCAACACCCTGGCAACAACCGGGCTTCTCAAAGCATTCATACCGGAGCTTCTTGAAGGGCGGCTCAAAAGGCAGAACCGGTACCATCGCTACACAATCTTAAAACATATTCTGAAAACCGTGGATTATGTAAGGCCCGACCCATTGCTGCGGGTTACGGCCCTTCTGCACGACATCGCAAAACCACGCATACGAGCAAAAATAGAGGGCACATGGCGATTTCACGGCCACGAAAAAGCCAGCGCCCTGCTTGCCGAAGAGATTATGAAACGGTTGAAGTTCAGTAACGAGATGATCCGGAAGGCCACCCATCTGATCAAGAACCATTTGATTGGCTACAACTCCGAATGGAGCAACGCAGCAGTTCGACGGCTGATTAAACGCGTGGGGCCCGATTTTATCGAAGATCTTGTGACCTTTCGAAAGGCCGATATTCTTGCCCACGGAAAAAAGAACAGTAACCAGGAACTTCTTCTTCAACTGGACGATCGGATTCAGGAGCAACTGGCATCTTCCCCCCCCATCCATGTATCGGACCTGGCCATCGACGGCGATGCGGTCATGATGCTGACAGGGCTTTCACCCGGTCCGGCCGTGGGAAAAATACTGGCTGAACTGGCTGAAAAAGTAATAGAAGAGCCCTGGTTGAACCGGCAGGAAAGCCTCGTGATTATGCTTAAAAAAATGAAGCTTGAGCTACCCTGAAAACTGATTTATCCTCTTGACATTGTCTGAGGATTCTTTATACTCCGAAACCATTAAATTGATATACTGAGTAACGCGTTCTGGTTTTGAACCCAACGGAGAAAAATGCTACTTCATTTAAGAAAGACCGGCCTCTGGTTATGGGCGATCCTTTGTCTGGCCCTGGCATTTGCCGGTTGCGCCACTGACTCCCATAAACAAAGCACTGCATCCGGCCCATCTACGGGAACCGGGCTTTCCACAGGCACATCCTTTGCGAGTCCATCAGCCGGACCTGATCCATCCACAAACCCGTCTGCTGTTTATGACGATTCGGAAGAAACAGCGCACCATTTCCCGGAAATGGACACCAGCGATAACGCTTTTCTCCATCATGAAAATGGAGAGGACCTCACGTCATTTCCCCGGATGGACAAAGCAGAAAAATCCAACCAGGAACTGCTCGACTCCGCCCTCGAATTCTGCAATGCGTCCAATGATTTCTGGGAACAGGGAGATCTGGAAAACGCCATTGATGCACTGGATGAATCCTATTCCATTATACTGAAAATTAACCCTGACAAATCACCGGAAATCCAACAACAGATAGATGATTTGCGGTTCACCATCTCCCAACGCATCCTGCAGGTCTATTCATCCCGATTTACCGTTTTAAACGGCAATCACAAAGAAATTCCCCTGGATATGAACCCCCATGTGAAAAAAGCCTTGGATCTGTACAAAGGACGTTACAAGAAATCCTTTCTGGCAGCCTACCGCCGATCAGGAAAATATCGCCCGTTTATCATAAAGCGTCTTAAAGAAGCGGGTCTGCCCGAGGAGCTCTCCTGGTTGCCCCTGATTGAAAGCGGCTTTACGTTAAGGGCGCTGTCACGGGCCCGGGCATTGGGAATGTGGCAATTCATTGCATCCACCGGTTACAAATACGGCCTAAAGCGGGACCGGTGGGTCGACGAAAGAATGGACCCGGAAATGTCAACCGAGGCCGCCATCGCATACCTGAATGAGCTTCACCAGATTTTCGGCGATTGGTATACGGTCCTCGCCGCCTATAATTGTGGTGAAGGCCGCGTTCTGAGGACTATCAATTCCCAAAAAATTAATTACCTGGACCACTTCTGGGATCTCTACACACGACTTCCCTCAGAAACAGCTTTCTATGTCCCCAAGTTTCTCGCAGTACTGCACATTATCAATGACCCGAAAGGGCACGGTTTTGTGCTTCCACCAGTGGACAAACCCCTGAAGACGGAGACCGTTACCATTAACAGGCAGGTTTCCCTGAAATCAATGGCAGCCCACATCGGCGTTTCACCTAGCGTTTTAAAGCAGCTGAACCCCTCTCTCAAACACCGCACAACCCCGCCCCGACCCTACGCTGTCAGGGTTCCCAAAGGTAAACGGGAGGTCATCCTGGCCAAACTGAGTCAGATACCCGACTATCGTCCGCCGGTTCGACCCACATACAAGCGCGGTACGGCTACCCACCGGGTCAGAAAAGGTGAAACCCTCTCAACCATTGCCCGCCGATACGGTACCAGTGTGAAATCGATCATGCGTGCCAACGGTCTAAAAAGCAGCCGATACATCAAAGTGGGATGGAAGCTCAAAGTACCCGTCAAAAAAAGATATGCTTCCACCCGGAAAACCGCAGCATCCACCGTTTCTTCAAAAAAAGGCAATCCGAAAGCGTACACCCCCGCATCTCGACGTTACGCGGTTCGAAAAGGGGATTCCCTCTGGAAAATCGCCAACCGCTTCAGGACCACCACCAAGGCCATACAAACCGCAAACAGAATGTCCGGTACCGCATTGAGTATCGGTCAGGTCCTTACAATTCCCAGCCCTCCCACAACCGGAGGCAATGTCAAAACAGCTTCCTACAGGGTTCTCAAAGGAGATTCGCCCTATATCATCGCTCGTAAACACCAGATGGACATCTCTACCCTGCTGCGGTTGAACCGGCTGACACCCCGGAGCACCATTTTTCCCGGACAGGTTCTCCTGGTCAAAGCGAAGTAACTGTATACAAAACGATTTCGACCACCTCATTAAGGTCCCCGCATACGTAATCCGGTATGGGATCTCCCGGCGCCATTGATGATTTTCCCCCGTTGGTCAAGAGGACTGTTTTGGCGCCGGCCCTCTTTCCCGCAATCACATCAAACCTGAAATCTCCAACCACCATCAATTCATCGGCAAGACATCCCATACGCGCTGCCGCTTTGAAAACCCCCTCGGGCGAAGGTTTTGGCAGGGCCGCTTCACGGGTAATCACCACATCAAAATCATGGCATTCAATGCTATCAAATTGTCGAAGGGCTGAAACAACTGATTTAAGGCTGTTACGGGTAATGATGCCAATGGGGACACCCCGCCTTCTTAATGTGGAGAGACACGCCTGAGCACCCTGATTGGGGATGGATAACCGTGCGGCTTCCGCTTCATGTCCTTCAAGAATCTCCGTCAGGACAACCTGTTTTTTCGGCGGTTGCAGCTTGATGTACTCCAGAATCGCTACATTATGGGGACAGCCAATCTCCTCTTTAATCCCCAGAAAATCGATGGCGCCGGGTTGCGTAAGCGTACCGTCAAAATCGAACAAAACCCCTTTCATGTATAATCCTCTGCTGTTTGTCACCGCCAATACTGTGGTGCCAGGCGCTTATGTTTTTTCTAAAAACCCTTTTGAATATACCCTAACATCAGTCTTGCCCGGAGATCGGAGAAGAGGGTGGATTTCCGGGCGCTTCTTCCTGCTTCGCATCCTCATTGATCCATACCTCAAAGAGCTTGAAGCCGAGAGAGAGAATAATGGCGCCGATGAAAAGACCGATGATGCCGTTGAGTATAAATCCGCCGATGGCGCCAATGAATACTACCAGCATGGGCACATCAACGCCGCGACCCATTAAAAGGGGTTTCAAAAAGGAGT
>CAYSFQ010000033.1:0-18907 GCA_964430575.1 uncultured Desulfobacteraceae bacterium | reverse complement strand
ATTAATAATTATTTCAAGCATTTGTACTGCTTTTACTTTTTACGAGACCATCAACATTGGAGGGGCAGTTTAGAGAAGAAAATAAATGAAAAACAACAAAATTATTTCGGGAATCAAAATCGTGGGCAGATTAACCACCAAAATCCGGATGAATAAATTCCAGAACATCTCCAGCCCCAGGCAGGGTCGTGTCATAATCCTGGGGATAAATAAACCGTCCGTTCTGCTCCACCATCATGGCAGACTCCATTTCGTCATATTCCAGAATCAATTGGGTAATGGAGGATCCTTCAGTGACCTTTTCTTTAAAACCATTAATGGTCACTTCGATCTTTTCGGCGTCTTTATTCATAAGACAATCCTCCTTATCATAAATCGGCGCCGCACACACGGCATCGGGAATTTTTCCCCATTTCAATCATTTTAAAATTCATGGTAGCACCATCCACATATAACATTCGGCCCGTGAGCAAACCGTCAGGCACTCCCACCAGAAAGTTAATGGCCGCCAGAGCCTGAAGGGACCCAATGATCCCTGGCAGGGGACCCAAAACCCCTGGAGGCCCCTTATGGGGGGTCCCATCTGGGAAAAGACACTCAAAACAAGGGGTCTTGCCTGGAATGAATGTGGTGGCCATGCCCGTCAATCCATCCACCCCGCCAAAAAAGAAGGGGATCCCCTTCTTTAGGGACACACGATTTAAAATCTTTCGTGTCTCTAAATTATCGGTTCCATCCACGATCAGATGGGCATCCCCGACCAGCATTTCCCCGTTATCTTCACTGAGCGTCTCATGGAGCGCCTCAACCCGGCAATGGGGGTTGAGGCTTTGAAGCTTTCTCTTTGCGGATTCGGTTTTTAATTCACCGATATCGTCTGTAAAGTGCAGCAACTGCCGGTTCAGGTTTCCCAATTCCACCCGGTCCTTATCCACCGCCCGCAGTTTCCCTATCCCTGCCGCCGCAAGATAATATGCCGAAATGGACCCCAAACCTCCCAAACCCGCCAGAAAAATGCGGGATCTTTGAAGCCTCTTCTGGCCTTCCTTACCGATCTGGGGCAGGATTACCTGCCGATGGTACCGAAGGGCTTCTTCCGGGGACAATGGGTTTGACATCTTTGGACCTGTGCTTTTGAGTTGTCAGGGTGCAGTTGTCAGGGTGCAGAAAAACCAGTTTGAAATCGCATCCTGTCCCCTGATAACTGCCCCCTGCACCCTTTTTCCTTCTATTTTTCCTTTTCTTCCTTTGCCTGAATGGCCTTGAAGACCCGTTCGGGCGTCAGGGGCAATTCCTGAACCCGTGCGCCGGTAGCATCGTAGAGCGCATTCAGGATGGCGGGGATGGTGGGCATTATGGCCCCTTCCCCCACCTCCTTGGCCCCGAAAGGACCGTTGGGTTCATTGCTTTCCACAATGATGGTATCCACATTGGGCATATCCAGAGCGGTCGCAATCTTATACTCACCCAGGTTCGCATTCAGGATTTTACCTTTATCATCAAATTTAACTTCCTCATACATGGCCTCGCCCACTCCCATGGAGAGGGATCCTTGCATCTGGGCTTCCACGGATGTACGGTTGATAGCGAAGCCACAGTCATGGGCATCGGTCATACGATCGATGGTGATCTTGCCCGTGCCTTTGTCCACCGTAATCTCCACCACCTGTGCCGACGGACCATAGGCCGGAGACGTGCCCACAGCGGCGCCTTTGAACTTACCCCCCAGATCGCCCGGCTTGTACTTGCCGGTTCCCAGCATGGACCCCCGGGCCAGAAAGGCCATCCGGGCGGCCTCTTTGAAGGTGAGCGGTTCATCCGAATCCGGGTTGTCGAAAAAGCCCCGATGTTCCTTGGCATAACTGGTTCGAATGGCCGTAAAATCAGGGGTTTCTCCCTTGAATACGACAAATCCGTTCTTGATGTCCATCTGGTCCACCGGGACTTTCAGCTTTTCGCCCAGAACATCCAGGACCTGGCCTTTCAGATCTTCTGCGGCATTCTTAGTGGCATGTCCCGTCATAAGGGTCTGACGACTGGAATAGGCTCCCAGATCAACGCTGTAGTCCGTGTCGCCGGAAGAGACCTTGATACAATCCAACGGCACACCCAAGGCTTCGGCGGCAATCATGCCCATGGCCGTATCGGAGCCCTGTCCGATTTCCGCACTTCCGGTAAGAACATGGGCCGTTCCCCCGTCCTCGTTCAGCTTAATAACCACCGTGGAATGAGCTGTTTCTGAACGGTAAATGGGATACCCGGCACCGGAGACGAAAAAACCCGTGGCAATGCCGATCCCTTTACCTTCGGGCATATTCCCCTTTTTCTCACGCCAGTTAGACCCTTCCTTCACCGCCTCAATACATTCTTTCATGCCGAAACTGCTGGTATTGAAGTCGTTGCAGGTGATATCCCCCGCTTCCATGGAATTTTTCATTCTGATTTCAACGGGATCCATCCCCAATTCTTCGGCGATAAAATCAATCTGCTGTTCCCAAGCAGCCCGGGCCGCCACACCGCCATGGCCTCGCTGGGCTCCGCAGGCAGGTCGATTGGTGTACAACCGGTAACCATCATACTTCATATTGGGCAGCCGGTAAGGGGCACCCAGGAGGGAACCGGCATAATAGACAGTGGCAATGCCGAAACTGGCGTACGCCCCCCCTTCCAGATAACATTCGTTGGTCAGGGCCATAAGAGTACCGTCTTTCTTAACGCCGGTGGTCAGGGTATGCTTGAACTGATGTCTGGCCCTTGAAAAGAGGAAGACCTGCTCCCGCGTGAAATTCATTTTCACCGGTTTACCGGTCTTCATGGAAAGCAGACAGGAGGCCAATTCAATGGAATTGGTCGCGGCCTTGGGTCCGAAACCGCCACCCACATAGGGCTTCGCTACCCGAACCTTGCCCACCGGAAGGCCCAGTACCATGGCGATGATGCGCATGACATAATGGGGTGACTGGGTGGATGAATGCAGTGTCAAATATCCATTTCGGTCAAAATCCGCCACAACACCGTTCGGCTCCAGGAACGCACCGTCCTGTCTCTTATTCAGGAATGTGTCGGTCCGAATGAGGTCGCACTGAGCAAAGGCTTCTTCCACATTTCCGAATTCCTGGTGGACTTCCGCACATATGTTTCCGGGATATTTTTCATGGATTTGCGGCGCCCCTTCAGCCATGGCGTCTTCCATGGTAAACACCGCCGGCAGTTCCTCATATTCCACATCGATCAGGGACACCGCTTCCAGAGCGATTTCCAGATCCACCGCGGCAACCGCGGCAATTTCATCACCCATATAGCGTGCCCGGTCCTTCACGAAAAGCGTTTCATCGTACCTGGCGGGACTGACGCCGTAATGCACCATGCCCGCATCTTCAGCTGTCACCACTGATTTTACCCCGGGCAGTTTCAGGGCTTTGGACGTATCGATATTGAGTATCCTGGCATGGGCCATGGGGCTTTGCAATACCGCACCGTATAGCATCCCCGGCAGCTTGAGGTCATCCACATACATGGCACGCCCGGTGGCCTTGGCAGGTGCATCCAACCGGGGCGCTCGTCCATTGATTACATGATATTCGGTCATTTTTCATCTCCCTATGGAAATATTGGGACAGCGATAAATTAAACAGCAGACGTATTCACCGCCGAGCCAACCGATTGGCAAGGTTACCGGGGATCCATTTCGCTTGCATCTTTGATGGACTCCACAATCTTCTGATATCCGGTACATCTACAGAGGTTGCCGGATATGGCGGTGCGAATCTCCAGTTCATCCGGTTTGGGTGTTTTGTCCAGAAGCGTTTTTGCGCTGAGCAGCATGCCGGACGTACAAAACCCGCATTGAATGGCGCCGTTTTCAATAAACGTTTCCTGCAGGGGGTGTAGGCCATCGTCCGTTTCCAGACCCTCCACAGTGGTAATTTCCTTGCCGGAGGCCTGAACAGCCAGTACCAGACAGGAATTCACTGCTTTGCCATTCATAATGACGGTACATGTCCCGCAGTCTCCCAGTTCACATCCCTTTTTTGTGCCCGTCAGTAGAAGTTCTTCCCTGAGAAGGTCCGCCAGGGTCATATTGGGCGCCACGGCCAATTCATATTCTTTGCCGTTTATGGTGAGGCAGATCATTTTTTTCATCACATTCTCCCTAACTTGAAATTGGAAATCAGAAATTCGGCAACGCACTTGCGTGTTTTCAGGGTTTTCCCCAATTTCAATTCTCAAATTTTACTATGGGCCTGGGCCAAAGCCCTTCGGGTCAATTCCTTGACCATGGCCCGTTTGTAGTCTGCGGACGCTCTGAAGTCATCAATTGGCCGGCTGTCCATGGCCGCAGCCTCTCCGGCTGCAAGGAAAAGGGCTTCGGAAGGCTTTTCCCCCAGAAGCACTTTTTCGGCAGATGGCGACATCAACGGGGTGGGTCCTACCGATCCCATCACAACCCGGGCCGCTTTGATGGGGCCGTCAAGACCTTCGGTGGTCATAAAAACGGCCACGTTAACCAGAGAAATCTCCAGTGCTTCTCGAATGCCCAGTTTGATATAAGCGCTCCCGGAATAGGCTTGTGGCTTTTCAAGCAAAAAGGAATCCAGGATCTCTTCAGTAGAAATGATGGTCTGACCGGGTCCTTCTATGAAATCCGATACCGCCACGGTGCGTTCACCGGTGCTGCTTTTTAAAACAACTTTCGCCCCATAGACCATCAGGGGCGGTGGGAAATCCGCAGCCGGCCTTGCGGAAACCAGGTTTCCTCCGATGGTGGCGAGGTTGCGGATCAACGGAGAACCCAGCTTGGATGCGCCCCCCTGCAATGCGGGAAAGTCCACGCTCACCGCATCGGACTCAGCAATTTCGGCGGCTTTGACGCAGGCGCCGATCCGCAGTGTCCCATTGGAAGGCCCCAGTTCGGCCAGAGATTCGATCCGGTCAAGTGATACCACATGCTCCGGCGCCAGCACTTTCTTTTTCATGTTGACAAACAGATCCGTACCGCCGGCAAGGGTTTTCGCCTTTTCGCCCAGCTCGCCGAGGATCCGGCAGGCCTCTTCGACCGTTGCGGGCTCATGGAATTCAAATCTTGGTAAAAGCATTTTCCCCTCCTGATTTTTTACGAGTTGCGAATTGTATGGGAACGAGAAATAGCATTTCAAGTCTCATGTTTCAAGTTTCAAATATTCACCCTTCCCACCGCCTGAACAGTTCGTGCTCAATGCTGAGGTAGTCAAAAACCTTGCCGATGCTTTGATCTATAATATCCTGCAGGGTTTTGGGTTGATGATAAAAAGAGGGAACGGGCGGCAGAATATGGGCCCCCATATCCGCCGCCATGGTCATCAACCTGAGATGACCCTTGTGGAGGGGGGTTTCCCTGACCATCAGGACCAGTTTCCGACCTTCTTTCAGGTTTACATCCGCGGCCCTCACAAGCAGGTTGTTGGTATAGGAATTGGCAATTCCCGAAAGGGTCTTAATCGTGCAGGGCGCCACCACCATGCCGCAGGTCAGAAATGACCCGCTGGCCAGCGCCGCCCCCACATCCCGGTCTTCATAAACATGGTCGGCCATGGCCTCCACATCACCCGCCTTGAAATCCGTTTCAATCTCAATGTTCCGCCTGCCTGAATCGGAGATAATGAGATGGGTTTCAAAATCAGTTTCTTTGAGCAGGCCCAGCATCCTTACGCCGTAGATGACGCCACTTGCTCCGGAAATACCCACCACCAGTCTTTTGGATTGATGATTGTTGATTGATGATTGTTGATTGATGATCTGCCCTCCCCCTTTTGATTGTTGATGACCTTCTCTGGTTCTAAGTTCCTTGTTCAATATTCGATATTTGCCCTTATATATCAAAAAATCTTCAATGCAGCCTCTGCGACCGCTTCGGCAAAAGCCGGATCCTCCATATTGGCATCCACTTCCATAACAGTAATGTCCGGATTCAGCTTTTCACGAAGCACTTCATTAAATACCCGGTCTTCCCCTGGATTGAAAGTAGCATTTCCCGGATAATCCACCGAAGACCAACCTTTCTGGGGCAGCATTACGCAAACCGGACCTTGTGCCCGGTTCAGTTTCTCCGCAAATGCCCCTGCCACCTGTTTCAGTTCATCGGCAGAAAGCCGGATCCAGGTGCGGAGTTTATCCAGGTCATATTTGGGTCGATCATGGTATTCAGGTTTATATTTTCGTTTAGACGGGGTCATATGATTTACGCTGCAGGTTGAAATAATCTGCGGCACCCCGGCATTTCCCGCGGCTTCCATACGATGGGGGCCCGCATCCCGCATAAAACCGAAAAGATGCTCACCTACGCCTCCCGGCGCCAGATCAATCACCCCCTGAAACAAACCGGCAGCCATCATTTCTTCCATGGCCCGATCGCTGATACCGGCCGCTGAAAAGCCGGTTACCTGGTAACCTGACCCTTCCAGAATCTTTCTGACTGAACTGGCGCATTGTTCGCATGGCCCCAGCATGGTCATGGCTATGGCTTTGGCTGCTTCATCCCTGGATGAGGTGACCTCCCCCTGAACCATTCCGGCCAGGGCGCAGGCCGCCCGATCCATAACATTCTTTAGAAGATCCGTAACCCCCGAAATTTCAATCACTGAATGAAAGAGTGTAATGTCCCCTGTCCCGATATACCGTGTGGACAGGCCGGGCAGGGCCGCCGTGGAAGAAATCATGAGTTTGGGCACACCAAAAGGGAGGGACCGCATGACTTCGGTGGCCATCAGACTTCCGGTGGACCCCCCCATGGCAATCACCCCATCCAGTTTTCCTTTGGAAAACAGGTCGCCGGCAATTTTAGACGCTCCTTTGATGGTAATGTTCGTAATTTTTGACCGTTCCCTGGAGGTGTGGATTTCTTCCAGGCTGCTCCCCCCGGCTTCAGCCACCTGGGCCGGGGTGATATCCGCCGGAGATTCCCTTTTCCCCCGCATGGAGATATCCATGAGCAGGGGGCTGACCCTGAGGGACTCAATTTTATCCCTCAGGTACAAGGTTTCCGCGCCCTTGGTATCCAGGGTGGAAATAATCAAGACAGTTTTTGGGGATGAATTTTCCATCAGCCCTGCTCTGCCTCGACCTTCTCCTTGATCATTGTTTTCAATGTTTCCTTGTTGACCTTTCCGGAATCGCCGACCGCAGGAAATTCATCCACCACTTCCAAACGTTCGGGGAGTTTAAACATGGCCAGTTGTTTTCCTTTTAGAAACTCGATCATTTCTTCAAAAGTGAATGTCTCACCCGATTTGGGAATCACATAGGCGGCACACTTCTCACCCATGGCCCGGTCGGGGTACCCAACGATGGCCACGGAGGCCACTTTGGGATGCTCGTTGAGCAGACCTTCCACTTCAGCCGGGTAAATATTCTGACCGCCCCGAATAATCATATCCTTGGCTCGACCCATGATCCAGAGGCATCCCTGGTCGAAACAGACGATATCCTCGGTGGTACACCACCCGTCTTCATCAAACACTGTGGCGGTTAATTCCTCGTCCCGGTAGTATCCGGCCGGCGCGTGGGGTCCCCTTAAATAGAGAATGCCCGGATCACCATCGGGCACCACATTTCCATCTTCATCCACCAGGCGCACCTTGTTGCCGGGCAGCATTCGGCCGACGGTCCGCCTGCGAAGCTCCTTGGAATCTTCCACGCTGCAACCGGAGACCGAGCCCTTGTCCTGGGTCCCCAGATCACTGGTAATGCTGGCGCCGAATGCCGCTTCCGCTTCTTCCCCCACCTGCGGGGACAGATACCCGCCGGCGGAACGGATAAACCGTAAAGAACTGAGATCGTATTTCGAATAATCCGCTTCCAGCATGCGCACCAGGTGGGTGGGCACCACGCCGATGGCCGTGGCTTTTTCCTTTTCGATGAGTTCGAGTGCGCCTTCCGGAGTAAACTCCTCCAGCATGACAGTCTTGGCACCGGCAATGGGCGCCGCAAAATAGGTAAGGGTACCGGCCGCACCGCCCGCGTGGGGGGCAATGGCCATGGTGATGTCGTCTTTGTTGAGATTCCAGATACCGACCCGGCCCTTGGAGGTACAAACCCGGGGGGCGGTCGGCCATTCCACCAGTTTGGGAATTCCCGTGGTGCCGCTGGTGGTGGTGAGCAGCGCCACATCCCATTTGGCGTCCAGCCTTCGGACGTTCAAGACCGCTTCATCCACGGGCTTTTTCATTCGCTCTTCCACCACCTGGATCAGCGAATAGGTGCCTTCCGGCGCGCCTTCGGGAACCTGATCATCAAAGAGGAAAAAGTATTTCAAGTGGGTGAACCGTTTTTGAAGATCTTTGTACATATCCAGATAATTGAACTTGCGATAAACCTCCGGGATCACCACGGCTGTGGCCTCGGTTTTCTCCAGCATGTACTCCAGTTCACGCTGTCTCAAATAGGGATAGACGGTGAGGGATATGAGCCCGGCCCGTTCACAGGCGACACGGGCCAGAAACCCGTAAACACTGTTGGGGGACTGGATAATAACACGATCTGATCTGGCCATGCCCATTTCCACCCAGGCACTCGCCATGGCATCGATCATTTTTTTGGCCTGCCCCCAGGTCACCCGGTATTTGGTATCCACAAGGGCTTCCTGATCCGGCATTTCTTTCGCGTTGCGGGCATAAAAGTCATAAAACAGTTCTTCGGTCCAGTGTCCGTCATCCAGAAATTCCTGCACCATTTTTTCTTTATATCGAATCGGTTTCATGGGGTCGTCTCCTAGGGGTTGGGTTTTGAGGTATTTAGTCGGTTTTCAAATCGATCCAGGCCCATCGCTCATAAACGATGGGCCTGGGGTTAGACTTTATTGAAACGGGTACTAGAATCCCAGTTCAGACCAGCGGCCTTTGACCTTCTCGACCATATCCGGATCCAACTCGATTCGGATCGGTTTTTTCTTCCACTCGTAAGGGATGGTGGCATCCAGAAGGAGTCTTCCCGTAATTTCCCTGGCCTCGATGGGCAGGGAGGGATCCAGCGGTGTGGAACGGCCCCGTTTGATGACCTGGCTTCTGTTGGGCTGGAACCGGAAACTCAAGGCGTACATAACCCTGGGGATATCCCATGCATCGATGTCGTCGTCCACCACGATGACGGTCTTAAGACCGTAGTGCCCCATTTCCGTTGAAACGGCGGCAGTCAGCACCTGATCGGCGTGGCCGGGATACCGGGTTTCCATGGAAATGATGGCCAAAAACCTTCCGGATCCTTCAGGCGGACAGTAAACGCTCTTGATACCCGGAATATTCATCTCCTCGGTCAGCTGCTGCCATAAGGTGGCACCGTAGGAGAGGGCCATGACCATATGGGTGTCGGTGACCGCACGGCCCACGGTGGTGGAGTACATGATGGGGTTGTCTCGATGGGTGACGCATTTGATGTCCATGTAGTTTCTGGGATCGGTTCCCACGCCGGAGTAGTATCCGGTGTACTCGCCGAAAGGGCCTTCTTCCATGAATTTTTCAGCATCGCATTCACCTTCCAGCACGATTTCCGCATGGGCCGGAACGGGCAGATCCACGGTCTCACCCATGACCACTTCACAGGCTTCGCCGCGGATTGAGCCGTACACGTCATACTCGCTGATGTTGGCCGAAACACGGGCCGCACCCAGGATAAAGAGGAGCGGATCACACCCGATGATGGAGGCGCAGGGCATGGGTTTTCCCATCTTCTGGTATTTTTTCAACATCTGGTCCGCATGTTTTCCCTTGATGAACTGGGTTCCGATTTTGTCCTTTCCCAACAGCTGGCTTCTGTAGGTTCCCAGGTTTACCCAGCCGGATTCCGGATCTTTGGTGATGATGTAATGGGCTGTCCCGATATACCGTCCGCCGTCCAGGGGGAAAAAATGGGGGACCGGAAATTTGTAGAGATCCACATCGTCACCCATGATGATGTTCTGCTTGCAAGGGGCGTCTTTTTTGTCCACCATTTTGGGGGGTATGGGGTTGTCACCCATTTTCACCCATCCCCTTAAAATCTCCGGAAGGGGGGTATCCTTGGGCATCCCCATAATGAGGGCCAGTTTCTGGGCGGTGGTACAGGTGCTGGTAATCACCGGGGTATCGTAATCTTTGACATTTTCAAACAGGAGCGCCGGGCCCTGGGCTTCCTCATTCAATTTAGCGATGTGGCTCAACTCAAGATTCCAGTCCACTTCTGCGGTGATTCTTTTAAGTTCACCTTCCTTTTCCGCCAGTTCAATAAAATCTCTCATGCTTTTCATCAGATCGTACCTCCATAAATTAAATAGATAGCTCCCGAAAACCCGAAACAGCCGGGTTTTATGAGGGGTTCACTCAGGTGAAAACCAATCTCAAGTGCGGCATGATCTCGCAAAAAAAAAATCGTGTCAATTGCATTATTTTTATGGTATTCATAAGCTTAAATTATGAATGCTTGGCCCTAAACCGCGTTGCGTTATTCCCTTTTAAAGTGGACGATTCTCACCCATGTTGAATTTCAATCAACTCCGCATCTTTTACCACGCAGCCAAAAATCTGAGTTTCACTGCGGCCGCCGGGGACCTTTTCATCACCCAGCCAGCGGTAACAGCACAGATCAAGTTGCTGGAAGAATATTGTGAGCTGAAACTTTTCAGGAAAAAAGGTCGCGGCGTCTATTTAACGGATGAGGGTCAGGCCCTTTTTGGATACGCAAAACATGTGTTTAATTATGAAAAGGAAATCGAGTTTGCCATTGAGGAAATGCGGGAATTAAAACGGGGTGTCCTTCGATTGGGCACCACCAAAACCTATGCACGATATTTCATGCCCTTTCTGCTGACCCGCTTCCACCAGACCTATTCCGACATCCGCATCCACCTGGACGAGGGCAGTTCACAGGCCATGGTTCAAAGCCTGGTTGATTTCAAAAATGAAATCGTCATTATTGCGAAAATCGTCAGTTACCCGGGCGTCCGTTTTCTGCCCCTCAGCCGGGAAGGAATCGTTGCCATCGCCCACCCTGACCATCCACTGGCCGGTAAAACCACCATTTCAGCAGAAGAACTGGCCCGTGAAAGAATCATTATGAAAGAAGGGGGCTCCGGAACGCGACATCTCATTGATAATTTGTTCGCCCGCGCCAACAAAACACCCAATATTGTAATGGAAACCAGCAATACGGAATTCATCAAGATGGAAGTTGAACGCGGTGAAGGCATCGCCTTCCTGGTGGAATCCGCGGTTTTGCTGGAACTGGAGCAAGGCCTTTTGACATCCCTACCCATTCATGACCAAACACTCTTTCTGGATGTGAGTATCGCTTATCTGGAAAACCAGAAACTCTCCCCCCCTGCCAGGGCCTTCCTTGACAACCTGTCGAGCCTGAGCGGTGGCGACATGCCTGCCCTGGGGATCGGGGCTCTCATGGCCAAAATCCGGGCTCACCGTGATGAACTGACGACAACATGACAAACGAAGCACACAGACCACCCGGATTTTTCGGGAAGAAAATGCGAACCGTCCTTTTGGGAGGGGCATTTTTCTTTCTATTGAGTTTTCTGCTGACCGCCGTATGGGTACATCACGCGCTTCGGCCAGTGAGCGAAAAGGGTGAAAACCAGAATTTCGTGGTGGAGGAAGGGGCAACGCTGAACCAGGTGGCAGTGGATCTTGAAAACGCTGATATTATTCGAAACAGCACCCTGTTTCGCCTGGCAGGACAACTCATGGGGCACGACCATCACATCAAAACAGGCGAATACCGGCTCAATAGCGCCACGCCCCCCCTGAAAATTCTTGAAACCCTCAAGGAAGGCAAAATCATTACCCATCCCGTTACAATTCCAGAGGGCTTCAACCTGGACCAGATTGCCCATTTGCTGGAGCAGAAAGGTCTCTCAAATAGAGCATCTTTCCTTGAACAGGCAGAAGACAGATCGCTGATAGCACGCCTGGGTCTTTCCGGGGACTCCCTGGAAGGGTACCTTTATCCGGACACCTACCGGTTTCGGCGGAACGTAACCGCCGGCAGGATCATAGACGTGATGGTCAAGCGCTTCCGGGACATTGTCACCCCCCTGGAAGCACGGATAAAAGACTCGGGCATGACGCTTAAGCAGGTCATCACACTTGCATCCATTGTGGAAAAAGAGACGGGTAGCCCGGAAGAAAGACCCATGATTGCCCGTGTATTTCTAAACCGCCTGGAAAAAAACATGCGGCTTGAAAGTGATCCAACGGTTATTTACGGCATTAGCAACTTTAACGGAAACATCACAAAAAGGGATTTGAAAACCAAAACCCCTTACAACACCTACATCATCGGAGGACTTCCACCCGGTCCCATCGCAAATCCGGGCTTGGCCGCCATTTCAGCAGTGCTGAACCCGGCGGAGGGCAACTATTTCTATTTTGTTTCTAAAAATAACGGCACCCATTATTTCTCTGAAACATTGAAGGAACACAACAGGGCCGTAAGGCAATTCCAGAAGAACAGGTCAAAAAAACAAAGCTGAAATTTCTTGACATAGCCGAACAATTTTCAATATACGGAGGGGCTTTTTCAATATGGAGGAGAGTGCTATGGATCTTTTAAAGAATCTTACCGTTTTATCCCTGGAACAAGCGACCGTGCTGCCGTATCTGACCTACAGGCTTGCCCACGATGGCGTTCAGGTGATTCGATTGGAGCACCCGGTTTATGGAGATCCAAACCGGCATATCGGTGAAAATATCCTGAATGAAGAGCAGATGAACAGCTATTTTTTGTGCATCAATGCCGGGAAAAAGGCGCTGACACTGAACCTGGCCGAACCTGAGGGCCAAGAGATTTTCCATCGGCTCATTGGGGAACTGGAAATCGACGTATTCACCACCAACCAGCTTCCCAAAAATTACAAAAAACTGGGGATCGACTATGAAACGCTGAAAGCCTTGAAGCCGGACATCATATGGCTCGGTGTGACCGGATTCGGACCGGACAGCAACGAAGGGGCCTATGATCCCATTTTGCAGGCCAGAAGCGGATTGATGGAAATGACCGGAGAAACCGAAGGTGCCCCGCAGGTCCTTGGCATTCCCCTGCCCGATATGGGAACCAGCGAGCATGCCTATGGCCAGCTCATGAAAGCACTTTACCAGAGAGAAGCCACGGGGAAAGGCGCCTGCATCAATCTTTCCATGTTTGAGTCTTCGCTGTCCTGGCTCACGGTTCCCATCACCTTTACCGCCAGCTTTAATAAGAAAAGCACGCGAAGAGGCAACACCCACGAGTTTTTCTGTCCGGTTTCCGTTTACAAAACCAGCGACGGCTTTGTTTACCTGGCCGTTGGAAATGACCGGCAGTGGCAATCCCTGGTATCCCAGGATATTTTCAAGAGCTTGGACACACCGGCCTATGAAAAAAATGCAGGGCGCATCGCGGATGTCCAACGTTTGAATCAATTGATAGAGGAAATCACCATAAACCACACAGCAGGCGACCTGATACAGTTATTCAAATCCATCACCCTTCCCGCGAGCAAAATCAATACCCTGGCGGAAGTTGTGGCGGATCCCCTTGTGTCACAGCGGCTGCTCTTTTCGAAGGACGAGAAAACCGGCGCCAAAATCACGCTGGCACCGCCCCCCTACATGACCCCATGGCTTGAGTATTCCAAGCAAAGCTTGTCTTTCCCGCCCCGTTTCGGTGAACACAACAGAGAGATATACGGTGAACGTCTTGGCTATACCGAAGACGCATTAACCCACATGCAGGAAAGAAATATCATTTAAATTTAATCCTATAAACCATTTTTATGCCGTGCATGAATTCCTAAAAGCATGGCCCAGGAAAGGAGCAAAAATGAAAGAAGTTGTCATCGTCTCGGCGTGTAGAACGGCCATCGGCGCCTTTGGCGGAACACTGAAAGACTCAAATGCGGCCGTAATCGGAAGCATCAGCATGAAGGAAGCCATTCATAGAGCAGGCATTGATCCCGGATTGATTGATGATGTCCGCTTCGGATGCTGCCTGGAACCGGCGGATGCCCTTAACGTGGCACGGGTTTCAGCCCTCATGGCCGGCATTCCGGACCATGTCACAGCGGTCACCATTAACCGCGTCTGCATTTCAGGCATGGAAGCAGTGCTGTCCGGTATGGCCATGATACAGGCCGATATGGCGGATATTATTCTGGCCGGCGGCACGGAACACATGTCGGGCGCCCCTTACACCGTGCCTGGCGCCCGGTGGGGCTGCAGACTTCAGGATCACCTCTTTGTGGACTCCATGATCCACGCCCTTCACTGCGGTTCTCACCTGCTGCCCCACCCGGAAGAGGGCCCTGTTAAAGAAGGCATGCCGCTCGAACTCTTCAAGGGGAAACCCTATATCATGGGTCAAACCGCAGAGATCGTCGCACAACTGCACAACATCAGCCGGGAAGCCATGGACGAGGTGGCCCTCAGAAGTCACAACAACACGGAACGGGCAACATTGGAAGGGGACTTCAAGGATGAGATCGTACCCATGGAAGTGCCCCAAAAAAGGAGAAAGCCCCCTATCATTTTTGATAAGGACGAACATTTCAGGCCCGGGATCACCATGGAGCAACTCACGAAACTGCCTTCGGCCTTTGTACCGAAAACCGGAAAGGTCACTGCGGGAAATTCTTCCGGCATTAACGATGGTTCCAGCGCCATGATCATCATGAGTGCGGACAAGGCGAAAGAACTGGGTCTTGAACCCATGGCCAGGATCAAGGCGATCGGTCGCGGTGCCTGCCACCCTTCTGTTATGGGATTGAGCCCCGTACCGGCGGTAAATGATCTTTTCAAGCGGAACCCGGATATCAAGCTGGATGATTTTGAATTGATCGAGGTCAACGAAGCCTTTGCGGCCCAATACCTGGGGTGTGAAATTGAACTGGGCCTGAACCGGGAAATCACCAATGTGAACGGGTCGGGCATCGGCCTGGGACATCCGGTGGGTTCTACAGGATGCCGCATCATGGTCTCCCTGCTTTACGCCATGAAAAACAGGGGTAAAAACCTGGGGTTGGCAACCCTTTGCGGCGGCGGTGGCGTTTCCATGGCCTGCGCATTGGAAATGTGTTGACCTGATCACGGATCCGATCACCCCATGCGATCGTAGGGGCAGGCCTCTGTGCCTTCCCCGATGACGCATTCCAAAAACCCAGCCAAAGATATTTGAAATTTTAGAAAAGACAAATGTGGTTGTAAGCACATCCAGTTTGACTTCAAAGACCTAGCCACATTCGTGGATTGTAAGGCATATCTCAGGTTTCCGGTCCATTGAATTTTCTGACACATCCAAGAGGTTTATCAGCATTTCATGTCTTTTCTTCCCATCTAACTGAGACCATTTTTTCAATTAATCAAAGTACGCAAATTCCGGAAGAACCCTATTTGTGTTGACTTAACTGCTAGACATGGCACCAGAAAAACAAACCATGCCGAGAAGATACCTCTATTCTGGGCCACAGTCATTTACTATTGATGAATTTGCAATTCCCACTGAAATATCGTTTCTATTGACTCAGTATGCGGAATGTCTCTAAAATGAGTCTGCATCTCTAACCCTTAACCTCTACCTTGGAGGTCACGCAATGCAGATCTTACACAAAACCGACTATAACACCCTCGATGTTTGGAAGCCCTGTTCTCACAATATTGGAATCAAGAACAGGAGGAAAAGAAGGATGAAATCATTCATGACCATGCTATCTCCAGTTATTCTTGCTGTCTTTGTTGTTTTGACCAATCAGGTATCCGCAACCAGTATCACTGAAACGAAGGCGGCTATTGGCGATGGTTGTAACAACAGTGGGCCAAATTCCATCGCCATGGGCGTATATACCACCGCCAGCAATTTCGCTTCCACTGCAATGGGCTATCTCACCACTGCCAGCGGCTATATTTCCACTGCCATGGGATACGATACCACTGCCAGCGGACAGTATTCAACCGCAATTGGGGAATCCAACATAGCGGGTGGGAATTGGTCTTTTGCAGGAGGAAGATATATGAAACTGTCAACAACCGCTGATGGCACCTTTATTTGGGGAAATGGGGAAGACCTACCTTATCCATCGATATCTACGAGTAATGCATTTCTTATTTTTCCGCTTGGTACGCCAGGAAAAGTGGGAATTGGGACAACTGATCCGAAACAGATCATGCATGTGGTAGGGTCTAATCCAAGAATACTAGTGGAAGGGAGTACAGGAAACGCAGAAATCAACCTTAGAAACTCGGGTGATACCAGCAGTTCAGTTTGGGCCATATATAAGGATTCAGGCAACCATGATTTGCGTTTTTTTCAGGGTACAAACAAACTGACCATCCAGAACACAACGGGCAACGTGGGAATCGCAACAACGTCCCCCGCCAAAAAGCTATATGTAAATGGAAGTGCTGGGGGTACAACAGCCTGGAATGCAAGTGACGGAAGAGAAAAAACTGAAATAAAGTCGATTGAAAATGCCTTGGAAAATATTCTTGAATTAAGAGGCATCTCATACCGATGGAAAAGGGGTGACGAACAGGAATCCCATGGGTTTGATAACAAGACTCATTTCGGCGTGATAGCACAAGAGGTAGAGGCGGTGTATCCCGATTTGGTGGACAACCCGGGAATTACTGAAAAACGCAAGCACGTGGAATATAATGGTTTGATTGGGGTACTCATAGAGGCTTTAAGAGAGTTGAAAGCGCTAAATGAAAAGCAACAGGTCGAAATTGAAGAACTGCGATCTATGATCAAAGAGTTTAAAAGCTGATAGATCATTTGCTGTTTGAGACAATAATCCTGATCGAAATGTTCGCGAGATACGATTAGGTATCTGAAAAGGCGGAATAGTTGACATAAGAGCTTATATCTCATTTGAACATGACAAAACGCGACGTTCTGGTTACGATCAAATGCCTCAACATCTTGCAGTCGCTCTGTTGTTGGACTGTCATCACGTCATGCTATCTTCCCTTGAGAGCAACGGTTTAATTTCTCTTGGGAAAACAGAATCTTTGATTCCACAGCAGTGAACGTGAAAGCCTCATCATACCCCCTATTGATCTATTGTTTAAAGCAAGCAACTGATTTCAATTATTATAAAAGATGATCAATATCTGGGTTTGAAAACTGAAGCTTTCAAGCTCTGCCGTCCCTACGGGACTAATTAAAACATCCATCTTCCTGACCACCCGTGAGGCGATCCAGGCCATTGTAACGGACTTCCGCCAATATGACCCTCAGACCATCCTCTTTTCCGGCACCATTCGCCTGACTACGAACAACCAAATTCACCTGTGGTGAACCAACCCCAAAAAAAGATTGAACTTTCTATTGGTACATATTAAAGTGTACACAATCATACAGAGAGGTGATCAAAAAATGGAAATCAATGCCGCAGAATTCCGGGCAAATTGCTTTAAGATCCTTGACCAGGTCAATATGACGCATAAGGAGGTCGTTATCATCAAACGAGGAAAGCCGATCGCAAAGCTGGTGCACTTTGCGCGGGAAAACGATAAAGATCCTCTTCTCGGCAGTATGGAAGGTCTTGTTGAAACTGTCGGCGATCTAACCAAACCGGTCATTGATCCTGACGCATGGGAACTTGATTAAGTTATGATTCTACTGGATACCCACACCTGGATATGGTCGCACAGCGCAACGAAGCTGTTGTCCAGCAACGTCAAAAAATTGATTATAAAGACGCAAACCGATCAACGCGCCATTGCCTCGATTTCCATATGGGAATTTACAATGATGGTAACCAAAGGGCGCATAAATGTAAAAATCGATCCGAAACGCTGGTTAAACAATGCTATTGTTAATAGCGGTTTACGGGTAATTGAGCTAACGCCTGAAATAGCCATGGAATCATGCAACCTTCCTGGCGATTTCCACAAAGACCCTGCTGATCGAATCATTGTGGCCACTGCAAGAGCACATAATTTAACGCTTTTGACAAAGGATAGAAAAATTATCGAATATCCGCATGTACAAGCTATTTGGTAGGAATGAACCATAAGGATGCCCTCCATCCCCTTTTGGTTTTTCCATCCAATCCCGCAGGGACCATCCTAAGATTTATTGGCGGAGGTGTCTGGTGAAAAATGCATCCATCTTCCTGACCACCCGTGAGGCGATCCAGGCCATTATAAGGGACTTTCGCCAGTATGACCCTCAGATCATCCTCTTTTCCGGCATCATTCGCCTGATTACGAACAACCAAATTCATCTAAAACGATCGCCGGAAAAAAACGGCGCATGGATCAACCGCTCAGGTACGACCCAAATGAAATGGCTGCCTGGCCCGGAACTGGTTGAGTATATGTGTGACGCCATCTCCCGAACGCGATGGCATCCCGATCTGTTAACCGCTGTCTCGACACGGGTTTTTCAGGCGCGGGCCACATCTGAGGTAGATGCGGATTCAGGGGAAGTGGGCGTACGGATTGAAACCAATATGGAAGGTTTCCGCTGCCGGCAGTGCGGCGCTTGCTGCCGATACCTGGATTACCACAACGAGGTGACCGCCGAGGATGTGGTTTTTTGGAAAGCATCAGGACGAAGCGACATTCTGAAATGGGTCGATGAAATCAGCCGGGACGGACACACGCAAGGGTATCGGGCATGGGTCATCCCCGGAACACGAAAAGAAGCCGATATCTGCCCGTTTCTGGAAAAAGAACCCGGTAGCCCGCGGTGGCGTTGCCGAATCCAAGATGTGAAACCGGCCTTTTGCCGCCAATACCCCATGAACCGAAAACATGCCGCCATGTCCGGTTGCCGGGGATTTGAAAAAAAATCACCCGTTAATCGGTAGCCCACGGCAGGTTCCGGTTCACTTTGCAGAACACAGGTCCCTTTCTGAGGGATGCAAAGCAGGCCATGCACTCCTTGCAGGGGATGATGTCACGCTCCT
>CAYSFQ010000032.1:0-18915 GCA_964430575.1 uncultured Desulfobacteraceae bacterium | reverse complement strand
TAAAATGCCGTTGCCAGTCCACAGGCAGGCGTGCGATATTAAGTGCGAGTACATGGGATGCCATGTTGGGAATTCGAACCCAGGGTAGCACTAAAAACCGACTGTTGCCGGCAATCTGTTTGAGATGCCGCCTTCTTTGCTCCACCGACCAGCCAATAAAGCAATCCCTGGCAGCCAATTTTAAAGCAGGTGCACTCCATGAAAGCGCTGCCACGGGTCGCTCATTCATGAAAGCGATATACTTGAGGCGGTGCCCTAAAAGCTTTTGGTAGCCCAGGTAATGATAATTCCTGACCAGTTGATCCCATAGAGGTTCCCAATCAGATCCGCTGACCACCTGCACGGCGATGGGGTCAAAATCCTTCAGATCTCCGGTTATCAGCGTTTTGTCAATGGTATGTGAATATTCGGCCATACAATGACAGTTGATTTTAGGTCGTTTCATGGCGTAAAATGTATGTTCATTTGCAGGGCATATTCCACCGGTACCGGCTAAGATATTTTTTTCGCCGGGAAAATTGTCCAACATCGAACCGTAACCCATGTCAATCGCCCTGTTAAACTGAAGCATACGCGCTTTATTTACGGATGTCTACAAAAAAATACGCTGTAGTATTAACAATATATTTGAATTGTACAGGTTGTTTTTCCTGCTCCTGACTGCGGCCAACGGCAAGAATCTGTTGTATCAGGAGCTTGGCCCGATTACCCGATTGTAACACCTCTCCCAGATACCCATAAACTTTACTCTCCGGGTCCAGTTCCATCTGAGCCAATTGCCCAAAACCGATAATGGCCGACAAGATATTGTTGAAGTCATGGGCGATACCCCCTGCCAGCGTACTGATCGCCTCCATCTTCTGGGTTTTTCGGAGTTGAGATGCCAGACGTTCCCTTTCTTTTTCCTCCCTGTCTCTTTCCAATCTCGCATGCAGTACTGGGGCGATGTAGCGAACGATCCCCTCCAAGAGCTGTTTGTCATAGGCGTCATAGTCGGTTTCCTTATTTCCCATAAGGAGGTTCCCAATGATTTCCCCTTGATGGACAATCGGAACATCCAGGGCCCTGAATATGGGAACATGTCCTTCCGGCACCTTGAACGGTTCATTCGAATAGAGTGACTTCTTATCAATGAGGGCCTTGCCCCAGATCCCCCTCCACGTATTCCGGGGGTATACAAGGGTTTTGTCGGACATCCGGCATTTATCCCAGACGTTTTTCGTCATAGATGGGCAGTTCAGGGAACCCTTTTCGTCAATATACCCGAAGATGCCGTATTTGCTCTTCATGGCTTTCAGAACCACTTCCAGGACCTGCCCGTACATTTCATTGTCGGGGGTGCTGAGAAATATGCCTGCAATTTTGTTTTTTATCCTTAATCTCTCCTCACTTTTCTGAAGCGCTTTTCTGACCTCCCGCTTCTCAATGGCCATCCGAATCGTCGCAAGCAATTGGCCCACATGGAAAGGTTTCTTAACGTAGCTGTAGGCAGCAAGATTGACCGCGTCGATGGCCGAGGCCCGGGACGCATACCCGGTGATAAAGATACCCTCCGTCATGGGAGAGCACTTCTTGATCCCCTTCATCACATCAAGGCCCGACATGTCTTCAAGTCTCAGGTCTATCAGCGCAACGGCAATATCGCTCTCCCTTATCCTCTCCATGGCTTCCTTTCCATTCTCAGCAGTGACGGGCGGATAGCCCTCGTCCCTGAGGATGCCGGAGAGATTTTCCCTGAAATCGCGGTCGTCGTCTACAATAAGGATGTGATGTTTTGTGTTCATAGGTTTCCATTGCCGGGTTGCGGGTTTTTGACCACTATACCTTGGCCAGCTTCAACGTCAACAGATTATTCTTCAGATGTATTTGACAATTTTCCGGTTCCGCCTCGGCAGGCAGATGAATCACTTCTTTCCTGTCGGGACTGTTCTTATCAAATTCCACCGTAAGTTCATCGCCGGACACTTCTACCCTCACATCCGACGCTTTCACCCCTCTCACCTCAATAATAACCTGTATATGCGAACCCTCATCAAATATATCCAACAGCCTCTCTTCAGTGCGGGTCGGCTCATCCGGTTGCCCCATCAGCCACCAACTGAACAATATGGCTTCTCCCGTTTCGGGATCTACCTTTGATCTTTCAAAGAGCATAACGGGACAGCCGATGGTTTTTTCGGCAATGGGATTGATGGTTTCCCTTATCTTCAGGAGAACATGCATATGATTGGGGGCGCCAACAAGCTCGGCCAACTGATCGATCTTTGCATAACGCCGCTCCCAGAGATGCCACAATATGTCCTGGCTGCCGGAATCCAATTGGGATGAAATTGTTTCAATGGCCTGTAAATCGATTGTGAAAAAGGCGCTGTGGGCGGTGATTTCCTTTCTCCACGTTTCAAGATCGTTGGCAATAAACCAGATTCTCCCCTCTTTTGCACCGCTTTCGGAATTGTAGGAAATGGACAGACATTCCTTCTGCCTGAGAACATAGTGGAGCCTTTCTACAGCCAACCCGTTGATATCATCAAGGGAAATCTCAAGACGGATCGAGGCCTTTTGGAACATCAACAGTCTCCGGTTGGTCAAAAGGCACCGGGCCACCTTCCATCCTGAGCGGATATTGTGCTTATACGACCCCTGGGCCTTCAGCAGAATCTGCTCACCCGCATGAAGCCCGGGAATATTTTCTGGGTCACCGCGCATTGTCCCCTGTCCCCGGATCACTGTTCACTAACCACCGTTTTCAGCTCCTCAGTCCTCTCCCGGATGACCTCGCTTTCACCTTCACTCAAGGCCTCCTTCAGGTTCAAAACGGCATGTTCAACTCGGCGTTTGAAGGCGCTGGAAAGCTTTCCCGCCTTCTCGTCCATCACCCATTCAGCAGCACGAATCATGCTGTCGGCCTGGATATTGATTTGGGTCGCCTCTTTTCTCTTGCTGTCGTCTTCCGCATTGGCCTCCGCTTCCCGGATCGCCTGTTCCACCTGCTCATCCGACAACAGGTGTGAGGCGTCTATGCGTATGCCGGTCTTTACCTCCGTATAAAGCTCCTCCGCGGAGACTTTGACAATCCCGTTTACATCGATCTGAAAGGCGACCTCCACCTGGGCCTTTCCCCTGGCCAGGGGGGGGATGTCGGTCAACTGAAATTGTCCCAGGCTGATATTATCAATGGCCATCTCCCGTTCACCCTGGAGGACATGGAAGTCCATGACGGTTTGATCATCCCCCGCATTGGTAAATATCTGGTCGGCCGAGGTGGGAATGGTGGTATTCCGGTTGATGATTTTGGCAAACAGCCCGCCTTCGGATTCTATGCCCAGGGAAAGAGGGGTGACGTCCACGAGGACCACATTATCGATTTCTCCCGTCAAAACCCCTGCCTGGACGGCCGCTCCGATTCCAACCACTTCGTCGGGATTAATTTTGATGAAGGGTTTTTTATCAAAGGTCTCTTCCACCAGGTTTCGCACGGCGGGCATCCGGGTGGAACCGCCGACCAGCACCACGCGATCAATCTCCCCGGGCGTCAATTTGGCATCCGCCAGGGCCTGTTTTGTGGGACCCAGGAGTTTTTCCTTCAAATCGAAAGTGATTTTTTCGAACGTAATCCGATCAATTGAAATTTCCATGGTTTCAGTGTTTTGTTTTTTGGTTTTTATAAAGGGGAGGGAAATCCGAGCGTCCGGTTTGAATGACAGTTCTCTCTTGGCTTTCTCCGAGGCTTCCCGCAACCGCTGAAGAGCCGCCGCATCCGCCTTCATATGGATGCCCTGTTCATTCCGGAGCTGATCGGCAACATAATCAACCAGTCTTTCATCCCAGTCATCGCCACCAAGGTGGGTATTGCCGCTGACGGCTTTTACATGAAAGATCCCGTCTCCCAGTTCCAGGATCGAGACATCGAATGTGCCCCCGCCCAGATCCCATACGAGAATGGTCTGGATTTTTTCACGGTCCAGCCCATAGGCCAACGATGCGGCGGTGGGTTCATTGATGATCCGCATGACGTCGAGACCGGCCATGATGCCCGCCTCTTTGGTGGCCTGGCGTTGGGCATCATTAAAATAGGCGGGAACGGTGATAACCGCTCTCTCGACTTCTTCGCCCAGGTATTTTTCCACATCGGTTTTTATTTTACGCAAGATAAAGGCCGATATTTCCTGGGGAGAATAGTCTCTGCCGTGGATGGAAACCCTGTGGGAGGTTCCCATATACCGCTTGATCGAGCTGACGGTGTTCTTTGGATTGGCCGCCGCCTGCCTCTTGGCCACCGAACCCACAATCCTGCCCCCTCGGGCCGTTACCGCAACAACGGAAGGGGTCAGATTTTCGCCTTCGGCGTTTTGGATCACCCTGGCTTTTCCGTCCCGAACGATTGCCGCTACCGAATAAGTCGTACCCAGGTCTATGCCGATTGCTTTTGCCATGTTCTCCTCTGTCCTACCCATCTTTCTTCTGAAACTGTTTTATGATGTTTAGAATCTTTTTTTCTGTAAAGGGTTTGTCGATAAAACGGTGAACCCCTTTTTCCTTGGCATCTTCCCTTCGTTCTTCACTACCGTAGGCGGAGATGATGACCACCAGTGTTTCGGGAGAGAGCCCTCGTATTGCCGGAAGGATGTCCATGCCGTCGCCGTCGGGCAGTTTTAAATCGAGAAATACAAGATCCGGTGATTGCCTCAAACAGGATATCCCTTTCCGGATTGTATTGGCAGTGGATACCTTGTAGCCCTGTTGTTTGAGAACATTGGACAGAAGCCAGCACAAATCTTCTTCGTCGTCAATGATCAGGATATCCTTAATGCGTTTTTTGGGGAACCGGAGCGGTTCTTTTTGAATCTGTTTTCTTTTGAGATGTTCTTTGTCCCGCTGGTCAAAATAGGGCGCCAGTTCCGGCAGTTCCTCAGGTTTTCGCCATCCCGAAAGACCGCTCCGCCAGACCAGGGCTTCATCCCGCTTGATAATGCCTTTCAATATCCAGCTTTTCAGCCGGGCAAGGTAGATCAGGCGGTAGGTGTCCGCTCCTCTCCGGATGTCATATTTTATTTCTTTCATCTCTATTTTCCTAGATTATCCCCGCGGGAGCGCGATGGTGAAGACCGTTCCCTTTTCCCATTCGCTTTCCACGCCGATGGTTCCGCCGTGACTGGCAACAATGCCGTAGGTGGTAGATAATCCCAGCCCGATTCCCGAGCTCTTGGTGCTGAAAAAAGGGTCGAATATGCGGATGATATCTTCTTCCGGAATGCCTTTCCCCGTATCTCGCACTTTCACCACAAAGGACTGTCCTTCAAGCCCGGTGATAATATCCATTCTGCCGCCACCGGGCATCGCTTCCAGACCGTTGAGAATCACGTTTGAGAAAACCCGGTTGATCTGTTCATTATCTACATTGATGACCGACAATCCCCTCTGGAACCGCTTGTGAACGGCTATATGCTGGGATGCGAGCTTGGTTTTCATGGACTCAAGGACGCCATCCAGGATTTCATGGATATTACGGGGTTGTATGTTGAGTTTGGGGGGACGGGCGCAATTGAGAAGTTCGGTGATCAGGAAGTTGATCCTCTCCGTATTTCGGATGATGATGTCAACATGCCTGGCCCAGGGGTCGTCTTGTTCGGAAAAGGCATCCCTGAGCTGCTGGACCGCCATGGACACATTGCTCAAGGGGTTCCTGATTTCATGGGCGATACTTGCGGCAATCCTGCCCGTAAAAGCGAGTCTTTCAGAGAGACCCGACGCTTCTTTACCATCATCCTGCGGTTTCGGAGAACTATCAATTTGCGATTCAACCATTGTTACTCCCTCCCCGGTCATATCTCTAAACCGGGATTTCGATGGGATGAATTGTTTCCATTTTCAAAGGGCTGGTCCAGCCACATGCGGCACAGCCGCTCACCAGCAACTCCTTTGCGGGGGCTGTTGTTCCGCACCCGGGGCAGGTCTCTGTCTCATCTCCGGCGGGCGATTTTTCTTCTGTCGGCGCGGCATCTTGAGCCAACAGGGCCCCGGGATCTTTTTGAAGTTCTCCCCCCGCTTCCCGGATGTTTTTTTCCAGGGTCTCTTTCAATCGGGGAATATCCAAAGCGGTCAGCCTGCACACGCTGTTGCCTTCGAGCACGACGCGCAGTTCCTCCCGCACTTTATTTTCAGTGGATTGTTCCCCCTCCTGGAGGGCCAGGCCTCGTATCTTTTCCATAGGGGTCTCAAACAGCACCTCTCCGAAATCCTGATGATAGAGGAACAGCCGCTTGCGGGTCAGGTAGAGATAGCCGTATCTCCAGGCCGTGTATATTCCTTCCGTTGAATGGCAGGCCCCCAGCATTTTGAGGATGACTTCTTCTCCCTGGATCAAGACATCCTTTTTTCGCTTTCGGTTTTCCCTTTCCCACGCCCGGCTTTTTTCATCCCATGCCTGCATGATGCCATATTTCAGCATGGTCTCCATTCCGGCAAGGGCCGCTCGAAGGTTGACGCCGATCAGGGGAATGCCCGCAACCGATACGATGAGGTCCGCGTGGATGACCAGGCCCTTGTCCAGGACCCGGTCAAGGAGGTCGACTAAGGTTGCGTTTGTGTTTCGTTGAGGGGTCATGGGGATGTCCGACATCCAAAGTTCGAAGTCATTCTTTTTCCAGTGAACTCATTAGAAGATTGAGATCCTTGGACATTTTTTCCAGTGGCGACTTCTGCAGGAAAGCGTCGAAATCCAATGTATCTAGCCCTTCCACCGTTTGTCGATCTGTTCCGGAAATGGCGATAATCTTCATTTTGTCCGAAGAAAATTTCTCTCTCGTCTTGCGGATGACATATCTACCATCCAGTTTGGGCATGTAAATATCTACAAAGAACAGGTCTATTACGGCCTGTTCCACCTGGGTGAGGGCTTCCTGGCCATCAAAAGCCTTACATACACGATACCCCCGTTCTTCCAATAACTCTCCAAAGAATTCAACGAAAAGGAGATCGTTATCTGCAATCAAAGCAGTTTTCGCCATTTTTAACCTCCAGAAGGTCCAGACATTGGCTAATTTTGTATCGCATGGCACGGACTGCCCACTATCATACAAACGAATACGGCGGCCAAGGGCCGGTGTAGCGGACGGAAAATCCTTCCTTGGCATCGATTTTTTCCAGTTCTTCGCCCAGGTTTTTGCTCTGATCCCCGAGCAGTAAACAGGAGAGGTTCAAGAGCATCTGCTGGTTTTCGTCTTCGGCCTTTTTGGTTTTTTCCACATGGAGATCATCGGCATGGTGCTTGATCTTTTCATAGAATTCCTGAAAGCACCGATCCGCTTTTTTCTCCATCTCTTTTTTCAGCAGTTCTTCCAGTTTTTGCCGGTACATGTAGGCAATCCCTTTGGGTTTTGTTTCGATCTCTTCCTGCAATGCCTTTATCTCGGCGCTTTCCTCGCTGATGTCCTGGGCCATGATCCGGGTTTCCCAGAAGATTTGTACGCCATATTCCGCCTTGTCTTTGATTTTGGCCATCTTTGCTTTCAGGTTGTCGTAATCGTCTTTCAACCATGTTTTCATATTCTCTTCAGGGTTTGCAGCCGCCTTTCCCTGAATGATGGTATCAAAGCCGATGGGGATGACCGTCCCGAATTTTCCCCAGGCCGCATCCACCACTTTTTGATGGGTCAACACCCAGCCTTTGACTTTCTCCTGGTCTTCCGATTGGTAGGGTTCGGCCGGGCAATTGTGAACCACCGCGGAGAGATCTTTAAAGGGGATGGTGTAGATTTCATTATTCTCTATCCCTGCGACATCAAGATGGATGCCTTCGCCCCCATCGGCAATGCAGTAAAGATACAATCCGATTTCGGATTTCGGATTTCGGATTTCGGAATTGTCGGGTGGAGGAGAGGGGATTGATTCAGCCTTGGGCGCTCCCCGGGTCGGGGCGGGGCTTTCTTTCGACATCTCGGTAGGTTGGTCCATAAGTTGGGACATGGAATCGGCAATTTCGCTTCGAACGGCCATCCTGAGCTGTGGAAGCAGGGACGTCTCGACCATCTCTTTGATGGCATCTTTGCTTTCCCGAAGGAGCCCCTTTATTTCCTCTCTTACAATTTTTTCAATAATTTCTTTCATTATTCCATCCCACAAAACACAGCCCCTGGCCACTAATCACTGTCCACTGCTCTCCCATCTCTCCGGATTAATGATCTTATCTAGCAGCTCATCCACAATATCGTCCAAGCCGTCCCTGACCGATTTGACCGATTCAGTGATCCCCTGCTCCACTTTCATCTCGTCGATGGCGGTGTCGAGATCCATAAGGGCCTCACCGAGCCGATTGGTCTCCTCTTCCGTCAGGCTCCCGCCCTCCATCCTTTTGAGGGCCTGAAGCCTGAGCGCGTCCTTGATGATCTCCACCAGGGCCACGACCAGCCCCAGAACCCCGTGCTTGAGATTTTTTTCATCGATATCTATGGGCATGGTTTAGTGTTCAGTGTTTAGTGTTCGATGATCCCTGTCCTTTCTCCACCCGCACATATAGCATCCTTCTTCATGTAACTGCCGGGTTATGACTTTGACGCCGCATTCGGGGCAGCGGGTTTGATAGGACTTTCGGGGATGTCCCCGGTCTGAAACATTTCCATTTTCTTGATAGCCGCATATGTAACAGCCTTTGCTCGCCAATTCCTTTTTTACAACCTGCCGGCCGCATTCAGGACACGTCACCCAATAGGCGCTTTTGGCTTTTCTTTCCGCCTCGTTTTTTGCTTCATCTACGACTCTCTTGAAAACAGTTCCAAAGACCATTATTTTCAGTTTTCAGGGGGTAGTAACCACTTCCTGCGCCCTTGCCTTGGCGCTGACCCAGCCGCACCAGGGGCATCCCGTGCTGATAAGATCTTCCACCGGGACCCTTTTGTCGCATTGGGGACAACCTTCCTTGGCCACAATGGCTTCGTTCCATGCGGGTGTTTCAAGGTTGGTCCCGGAGGGGAATTCAAGGCCGTATTTGGCAGCCGTCTCAAAGGAGGCCAGGGTGGCCCTGATTTTGATGCCCAGCAGTTCGACGCCGGCAACAGACACGGCGATGTCCGCGTTGATCACCAGACCCTTGTCCAGGATCCTGTCGATGACGTCGGCCAGTGCGCCGCCATTTCCGTTATCACGAGAAGGTTCCATTGCCATCGTTATACTCCTTCAGCCGGAGAAATCGATTTACTCGCTCAATTCCGTCGTTGTTTTGTGGTTTTTGGGAGAGTCTTCAGCGCAAGGCAATTTCCAGAATGCCGCTGCTGTACATTTTTCCAATGATGACCTTGCAGGCGCGGGGAAGTTCAATATCCCTGTAATAGCTCAGCCGTTTACCCAGAGCGGATATGCTCAACGTGTCTTCAACCAAATTAAGCGCGATATTTTCTTCCCGAACGCCGGGCATCTCTGCAACCACGCGCATCCTGTTTCTTCTGATAAATATGTCGACAAGCAAGTCTTTCATATCTTGAACCATCGGTATTTCACACGAAATCCTACCTTCTGTTTCATGGAAATATGTTGAAATTCAACGGCTTCAACCTATTTTTTCCCTGACAGAAATTCAACCCCTTTCCCGGTAATCTCATAGCGCCTCGGGGCAACCGGCATCAGAAAGCCGTTTTCAGCCAGAGACTGAACCATCATTCCCAGGTAAGCCGGAGACATCTTTGTATAACTGCCCACATTGAGGGCCTTCCCGGTTCGCATTGCCTCGTTATAGACCTTCAGCACCTCTATTTCACTGGCCATGGGATTTCGTTGGTGTTTTACTGCACGAACCGGTTTTTTTTCCTTTTGTTCCACTTGGAATTTTTTCCGGCGATTGCGCGCTTCCACCGATGAAACAGGGTCTTTTGCCGGCATTTTCCCGGATATGACGCCCTTTCCCTTACACAAAAGACAGGGGAGTTTGTCATTGGGTTCCGTTCCCATTCCATGGCAGCGGGAGCAACCTGTTACGGGTTCCCACACGCTTATAAAACCCTTGCCGCCACAGACCGTGCAGGTGATGTTGCTTCTTGGTTTGGCTTGACCGGTACCCCTGCAAAAGGCGCACACCACCGCGGGAGAGGGGATCGACACCTGCCCTGATCCCTTGCATACATGGCATTTTGTTCCCTTGGGATTTTCGCCCTTGCCGTGGCAAAATCCACAGGAATATGTTGTTTGCCGCAACAATTTTCCAACCGGTGCGTTACCGCTTCCCGTGGCATGGTATCTGCCTGAACGACCGACTTTTGATGTGGTCCAAATACTCTTTTCCTGCCCGGGTTTATGAAATCCCGTTCCCTTGTTGTGCCTGCTCCTGACATTTGACAGGACATCCCAACCCAGATGTTCCTGTTTCAATTTTCTGAATTCCGTCCGGCTGGAATCTTCTGTGTGTACTTCCGCCCGGCCTGCTATTCCCAGGGCCCGTTTCCCCTTGTAGTTAATCCTGAATTTTCCGGTGCTTTTTAAATCAACCAAATCTTTATGGGCCAGGTTCATGCACAGAAGCCTTGCGTACCCGGTATCCATGCCCAGTCTGCGGCTCACCATATGGCTCGTGGTCTCCTCGCCTTCATTGTAGACCACTTCCAGGGCTTTTCTTTCGCTTCCTCCGATCATTGTTTCCTCCGATCGTTCTTATTTCTTTTGTCCGTCTGATTGAATGGCCAACAGTGAACCGCAGATGCGCCGGACCCGGGAATTCCTGCCGGTGGAATATTTTGGCCTTCTTTTGCGCTGTTTCTTTTCCACCTCGTCCCATTCCATGGAGGTTGCGTGCTTACACTTTGTTCCTCTGCCGGTTGCGTATTTCATCTCAGCTCCTTGTCAGTCCCTTAACCGCCTTTCTAATATTCCAAGGGCATGGTATTCCATTTCTTTTTTTGTCTCAACCCCATTTTTTCCTGCAGGGTGGTCAATTTTGCAGGGCCTTTGTTTCGGATGGCCAGCCACGGACCGTTTGCGGGTCCGGTGAGCTTGAATTCCACTGAGAGGCCCGGTTCGAATCCTGATATGGCCATTACCGGGTCATCCAGCTGGATATTTCCGTGCTCATCGAGCCGGGTGCAAGAATCAAATACAACCGTTTGCAAACGCGTAAACCGGGGAGTATCGCCAAGTCTGGAAACAATTAAGTATGGTTCGCGACCACTTCCGGTGATACGAACCACTTTCAGGGAAATCCGTTCATGGGATTTGAGTCCCATCTGGATCATAAAATTCCGACCAATGGGTATTCTTCCCTGTTCATCGACCAGGCTGAAACACTTGAGCAGGGTCATTCGGTTGCTCCACTGATCCGCACAAATCTGCGCTTAATTTCACGAATCCGCCTATCCAAACGGTCTTATTCTTCACCGTCATCCGTGTCAATCCGCTTGCGCATCCTGACTCTCTTGAATTCAAGCATGTTGCCCTCATTATCCAGTCTTGTATCGTAGATCGCGAGGATGTCCATCCCATCCGGGATAGAGTGCTTTTCGATGACTTCCATGGTTACCATCCAGCCGTCTTCTTCCTTTTCTGCTGATACGGTCGAGGAGATTTCCAACCCCGTGAGGTTGTTCAATTCCGATCGTGCATTTTTGATGATTTCCGCCATACCTAGAGCCATTTTAAAGTCCCTCCTTTATTGATGTTATGCAAACTGTGGAATTTGCGTTTCTTTAAAAAATTCAATTGGCCTGTCCCGTCACCCGTTTTCCGCAACCGGGACAGAATTTGTATCCATGAATATGGCGCCATGTCTCTCCACAATCAGGGCATTCCAAGGTGAGCCTTTGTCCACATTGGGGGCAGCTCTTTAAACCACCTGAGGTAACTTCGCCACATCTCGGGCATCGAAAGGCGCCCCGTCTTTTCTGTGTTTCCGACATATCTATTGCTCCTCCTTCATCTCTCTGATGGCTTCCAGTCGTTCCATCAACTCAGACTCTTTTTTTTCATAGGCGTGATCGTCTATCTCCTCCATCTCGTAACGCATCTGGAGCTGAAGGAGTTCTTCATGCACTTTCGATTCATCCGTCATATCCTCATAAGCCGATTCCCTGAGTTTACTGCTCAGCCATACGGTAAACTTAAGAGGAAAAAACAGGATGTCGTCTACAATTAGGGCCATGGCAATTGATCCTTGAAAGTCGGGTGATCGCTGATCATTTTCCTTTCACCATTTCACCACAATTTCAATGAAATTACAGGGGGGGACAGGGCCCACATATTTCAATTTTGTTCTGCCGCCATATGTTTCATTCAATTTGTTGATCTGCTGATCAAAGGGTTTTTCATTCTTTTTTGTTACCAAAAAAGCGCTGTTGGTAATCATCTGATCGCCCATGGTATGATTTGTTTTATGATCGGTCCACAATGCTTTAAAGCAATCCAGAATGGCTTTTTCTTCCCTTGCATTCTTCTTCTCAAGGGCGTTTTTTACCATTTCGCCCAATTTAACCTGGTCCCGCTGTGTGCCGCCCCTTTTTGATTTGAGTCGATCTCTTAATAACCTGATTTCCTTGTTTTCGCTGACAATTTCGGTGAACATGGTTTCCTTGTTCGCCCACAGGGCTTTGAGGCCCAGCTCCACCTTGTCCTCCACATATGTCAAAAGTGCTTTTAACTCATCATAACGGGCTTTTAAGACCTTTTCTCTAATAATATCGGGGCTTTCACCGATGGTTCCGAACCGTACGGGCAGCATGGGGTAATCCGCCATGGCCTCTTCCATCACTTTCTGATGGGCCATGGTATTTTTTCTGTTTACGGAATATTTAATATCAGGCGAAGGACTGATAACGGCCCCGATATCTTTGTAGCAGATGCTGAAAACAGGGTCCTCCCGGTCACCGATCCCTTTTGAAGAGAAATGGCGCTCTTCATCGGCCGCGATGATGCAATATAAATAGTTCCCTTCCTTTTCGGTCATTTAGACGTTGCGCTCCTTTTTGGGCGGTTACGTTCCGTGAACATGTTGTCTTTATCTACATGGCGGTGGCTTGCGCCACGGCTTTGATGCCGACCCAATTCCTGACATCCGCCCCTTTGAAAGAACAGGAATTGTTCCGGCAATAGTCCGCAAGCTTCTGATAGGCTTTTGTTATGTTTTCAAATCTCTTTTGAGCTTCGGGGTCATCCGGAAATTTGTCAGGGTGGTATTTTTTACTGAGACCCCAGTAAACTTCCTTTATTTCAGCAGCGGTGGATTTCTCTCCCAGGCCCATGATTTCTTTCGCGTGGTTAATTTCTCCAAAATCCGCTTTTGTGATCTCCAGTGTGCGAAAGCTGTAGGGCGGAAGCGGTCCTACAATCCTGAAATTGATTTTGTCCTGGTAATGGCGGTCCAGTTCATCCACTTTCTTTTCCAATGCTTCCTGTTTATCCCGGCTGATCAGGAACGCCCCGTTCACAATCATGGCATCATCCATGATGCCATGGGAAATGTGGCCTTCCGCCTCATTTTTTAAGGTATCATCAATGAGGGAAGCACATTCTTTTTTTCGTTTGTCTAAAGATGCCTTCACCAGTTTGCCGACGCTTAATTTGACCTCAAAAACCTTATCCTCGGGTTTTGAAGCGGCCTCTTCCTTCAATTTCCTGACGGCGTCCTCCTCCCCTATTTCTTTCAGGATCGATTCAAAATCGCTCCATACGGCAGCCACATTCAACTCGATTTTACCTTCCATCTCTTCGAGATGTTTTTCGATGGGGTCACAGGCGGTTTCAAGAAGGTTCTTGAGATCATGTTCGCTTACAATGGTCCCATATTTGACGGGAATGATGTGACGATTTTTCATGATCCTTTCAATGACGGCCTGATAGGTAGCCAGGTTCTGAAGAAGCGTTTCCTTTGGGAGGGTACTGAACTGTTTAAACCTGATGCCGCCCGCCACTGCCGCAATACCCCGGTGTGGAAACAGAAATACTTCTCCCTGGTCAATCCCTACGAGGTTCAGGTTCCGGTCCTTCTCCGCCCGTACAAACCCGTATATGAATTTTCCGTTTGTCTTCATTTTTTTCCTCCAAACTGGTTGCAGGTCAGTGGTCAGTGGTCGGTGTCAGGGATTCCTTAAAGTGCCGGTTTGAAATTTTGAAATCAGCGTAATTTTCTTTCCCGCTTTCAATGAACTTTCGGATGGCTGCCATGGCGGCTTTCTTGCAAATTGATTCTATGTCGGATCCAACAAGACCCTCCGTGGCCGCAGCCAGGGATTTGAGGTCAACATCCGGGGCCAGCGGTTTTTCTCTGGTATGGACCCGGAAGATTTCCCGTCTCGCGGCTTCGTCAGGGACAGGGAGCTCTAAATGAAAATCAAATCTGCCGGATCTGAGCAACGCCGGGTCTATGATGTCAAGGCGGTTGGTGGCAGCCAGGACAACAATCCCTTTCAGCTCTTCAATACCGTCCAGCTCTGTGAGGAACTGGCTGATGACCCGATCCACTACATGGGATGCGGCTTCGGAGCCCCGTCTCGGTGTTACGCTGTCTATTTCGTCAAAAAATATGATGCAGGGTGAGGCCTGTTTGGCCTTTTTAAATACTTCCCTGATCCCTTTTTCGCTTTCACCGACCCATTTGGACAGGATTTCAGGGCCTTTCACCGAGATGAAATTTACCTCTGATTCCGATGCCACCGCTTTGGCCAGGAGGGTTTTCCCCGTACCGGGCGGGCCGTAAAGCAATATCCCCTTGGATGGACTGGTCCCGGCGTGTTCAAACAGTTTGCCGTATTTCATGGGCCACTCAATGGTTTCCATCAGGATGCGCTTTACTTCAGAGAGGCCTCCCACATCGTCCCATTTCACATCGGGAATTTCCGTGAACACTTCCCTGATGGCGGAAGGTTCCACTTCTTTCAGGGCCTCCATGAAATCTTCCATGGTAACTTCCAGCTTCATGAGGTCTTCGTAGGGGATCTCATCGAGTTCAAAATCGATATTGGGGAAGATTTTTCGAAGGGTGGTCATGGCCGCTTCACGGGAGAGGGCCTCCAAATCAGCCCCCACAAACCCGTGGGTGATTTCCGATATGCGGACTAGATCCACGTTTTCGGCCAGGGGCATGCCCCGGGTGTGTATCTCAAGAATCTGCAGTCGGCCATTTTTATCCGGAATGCTGATCTGGATTTCCCGGTCGAACCGGCCCGGTCTTCGGAGTGCCGGATCGAGGGCATTGGGGATATTGGTGGCGCCGATGACAATCACCTGCCCCCTTGAGGAAAGTCCGTCCATGAGGGCTAAAAGTTGCGCCACCACGCGTTTTTCAACCTGTTTTTCCCCGCCCATCTCCTCGCGTTTGGGGGCGATGGCGTCGATTTCATCGAAAAAAATGATGCTGGGCGCCTGGGCCGTGGCCTGTTCAAATATTTTTCTGACGTTGGCCTCGCTCTGCCCGTAGAATTTGTTCATGATTTCAGGGCCGCTGAGCTGTGCGAAATTCGCGTCGGTTTCATTGGCCACAGCCCTGGCAATGAGTGTCTTACCGCATCCCGGAGGCCCGTGAAGAAGCACGCCCTTGGGGGGATCGATGCCTAAGCGTTCAAAAATCTGGGGATATTTCAGTGGAAGCTCGATCATTTCACGGATACGCCTGATCTCTTTGCCCAAGCCCCCGATATCTTCATAGGCGACCCTCGATTTCGATTGTCCGGGTTCCCCCTTTTCTTTGATTTTCATAACGGTTTTGGGATGGATCATGACCACCCCGGAAGGCTTTGTGGAAACCACCTTGAAATCCTGGGTCCTGGCGCCGAAAAGACTTGCCCGCACCGTATCGCCTTCCACGAGCGGCAGACCCTCCAGAAGGCTCCCGATGTATCGGGCATCATGGGATCGCATGGCGGTCAAAGGCGACACCACAATGCTCTGAGCTGGGTGGAACGTCACCTTTCCAACAACGATCTTTTCATCGATGCCTGTCTTGGCATTGTCGCGGGTAACGCCGTCCAGGCGGATCAGGTTTTTACCCCGGTCCTCAATATAGGCGGGAAGAACCTTGGCAACGGTCTCTCTCTTCCCCTTAATCGCAACTACATCCCCTACTTCAACACCTATGATCTTGAAATCGGCAGGATCAAACCGGATAATGCCCCTGCCCACGTCCTTGGAGCCGGCTTCGGCGACCTTCAAGGTGAGAGGTTTAGGCCTTTTTGCCTTCTTGCCAGACGTCATAATTTAATCCATTGCACGTTCCGGGTTTGTGACCACTGATTATTTGCCAATCATCAATCCAATCACCATTTCACCACGATATTAACAAAATTAAACGGCGGGGCAGGACCCACATATTTGAATGTGGCCCGATCTTCATATTCATTTGCCAGGTCTTCCATAAGGAAATCGAATTCCTTTTCCCGTGTTCGGTCAATGAGAAAAGCACCGTTTAGGAACATGCCGTCTCCGAAAACCTCATTGGTTTTGGCGTCAATGACGGACCGCCTGAACACGCTCATAACACGCCGGGATTCCTCTTCCTTTTTCTTTTCAAGTGCCTTTTTGACAGCTTTTCCCAGGTTGATCTTGAGGGTGTGGTTTTCTTTTCCAGATGACTGCCCTGCTTTTTTCTTCAGTTTCTTGATCTCCTGGTTTTGTTCCGCGATTTCATTGAAGATCCCTCCCATGTCTTTCCATATGGCCTTTAACCCCATTTCCACCTTGTTGTCCATGTCCCGAAGGAGGCCTTTGAATTCGGAATTTCGCCTTCTGAGGAGGTTTCGTATTTCTTCCGCGCTGGAAGCGATGGTGCAGAATCTTACGGGTAGCACGGTGTAGTCCTTCATGACCGCTTCAATGACTTTTTCATGGGTGGTCATATTCTCGCGGTTGATGACATATTGGGTCATGGGTGAGTTGCTGATGACCGCGCTGATATCTTGAAACCCGATGGTTGACACGATATCACCGCGCTTTCCCATACCCATGGGGCCGAAATTCCGGCCCTCATTGCTTTCGATGATGCAGTAAACATATTTTCCTTCCTTACCCATTGCTGCTCCTGTTTTGCCCCCTGGTTTTCGAGATCGAAGGGATGTCTCTTTGTGTGTGCGTCGACCGGAAAAAATTGACCACCCTTAACAAACCTGGTTAATGGCATCCGCGATCGCCTGCCGGACCAGCCCTTCAGACTGCTCTTTGAACCCGTTTGTATCGAAATCAAGGACATCCATACAGGTATCCACAAAATCGCTGTTATCCGTTTTGGCTGTGGCGTTGCTTGCCTTTAATACCTTGGCGATCATGATGCTTGCCCGGATACTGGGTTGAAATCCGTTTTTCTTGTTCTTCCGGAGATTTTGTACGATATCCACCACTTTAGCGGTTTCCTTTTTTGAAAGACCTGACTTTGCTTCTGCGATGGAAATTTCCGTATCCCGATTGTAGTGGTTAAGCTTGATGCTGATCATACGGTCCATCAGGGCATCCTGAGCTTTGTGTACGCCGGCGTATTCTTCCGGGTTGCTGGTAAAGATGGCCCTGAACTGGGGTGAAACACGGAGATAGCCGTTGTCTCCCCGGGCGGCAGGAAGATCCAGGATTTTCTCTTCCAGAATGGGAAGGAGAACATTATTGGCTTCCGCTCTGGAACGGGTGAATTCGTCGTAGATAAGGGTGAATCCGTGCTTGCATGCCACGGTTATCCGGTTGTCCACCCATTCGGGTGAGACTTTCTCCTCTGATTTAAGAACGGAGTGGACAAAGTTGTCTACCATCTTTTTTCGTTGATAGCCGTATTGTCCTCCGATGAGGTCGGAAGTCCCGAATTCATCATCGCCGTGGATCAGGATGACGGGGCGAGCGATCCGGGCTGCCAGATACATGGCGATGCTGGTCTTTCCCGTGCCCGCGGGGCCGCTTAAGTGGACCGGGAACCCTACGTCCAGATACGTCATGGCGCGTTTCATGACCCCTTTGACATAACCGGTTTGAACGAATCCGGGTTGATCCTTATCAATCATGATAGGCGTCGTTTCTGCGTTTCTTTGATTTCCCACGGCTTTTCCCCTTCCGATTTAGGTGTCTATGCGACCTTCGGCTGATATTTGATTGTCATGGTTTAGCGGTCGCCTTGAAATATGACGTCCACTTACAGTTTATTGCAGGATATATCTTCGAAATTTTTGTCTGCATTGATCATATAGGTCACAACGGGAGGCCGGCCGCCACGCTCCACATTTCGTTTTCGCATCTCCTCCCAGGGTTCCAGTTTAATGTTCCACTCTCCATCGGTCTGTGTCCATTGGATGATGCGGCCCGCTTCAGAAACGGCATCTTCCATCACGTCGGCACTTCGTTGATTTGACGCTTTGAAAAATGCCAGGATGCTGTTTGAAATCACCCGGTTTTGCATCTCCTGGAGCACCTTCGGGTCCTCGATTCGTTCATAGGTGCCGAGGGTTAAATTATCATCAATAACCGCCTGAAACACGGCTGGCGCTATTTCCCCCTGTTTCCGCCGCAATTTTTTTTCTTCCCACGGCTCCAGGAATATGCAGCAGCCCTTTTCCTGCCAGGAGAAACTGATGACGTTTCCCACATTTGCAAAAACTTCTCCCAGAAGGATTTGGGCTGTTTCAGGCGCCAATGGTTTCGGCACCTTCAAAAGTGCATGGGCGAACACATGGATCGCCATTTCCACGGATTTTCGCTGCCGGCGCGCCCTCTTTTTCTCGGTCTCTATTTTTTCTTTTTTCTCCATCTCTTTTTGGCGTTGTTTTTCCGCTTCCCGCAGCAGAATCGATTCATTGTTCTGGCTGTTCCGGGGACGGCCCAATGCAGCTGCCCACTCTCTTGCCATGATTTTCCGTGCGATGAGCGCCACCGAAGCCGTGTTCAAATCTTTGCCTTTTTTTTCTCCTTCATTGTCGGGCGATTTCAGCGGTTCCCAGTGAAATCCTTCTTTTGTTTCGTCTGCTTTGTCCCGGGAGGCAT
>CAYSFQ010000031.1:0-19322 GCA_964430575.1 uncultured Desulfobacteraceae bacterium | reverse complement strand
CGCACCATTTTTTCTGATTCTATCTCCTTCGTGTCCATCCATATAACGATTTAAGGGCCTCGACAGAAAATTGGTGGCCTTTTTTCTTGACAGTCTCTGTCTTCTTTCTTTATAGTTACGATGTAGCTAAAATATAGCTTTTGGGGAGAGCAGAATATGGTTATCACAGAAATTTTGGCAAGAAACGCTGGCATGTACGGAGATGAGATTGCTCTTGTTGAGCGAGATCCCGGAAAGGGTACGCGGACGACCTTGACTTGGAAAGAATTTGATGGGATGGCCAACCGGGTCGCCAATGGTTTGATTGCCAAGGGTGTGAAGCGAGGCGATAAAATCATCCACCTGATGATGAATTGTTTGGAATGGCTCCCCGCCTATTTCGGCATTCTGCGAACCGGTGCATGGGCGGTTCCGCTGAATTTTCGGTTTACCGCTGAGGACATCGGATATTGCGCGGATATTGTGGAAGCCAAAACCATGGTTTTCGGCGAGGAGTTTATCGGGCGCATCGATGACATCAAGGAAAATTTGAAGACCATCAACGATTTCATATTTGTGGGACCCGATGACCTGAAGCCTTCCTATGCTGAATCCTTTGTTGATTTCCTTGAAGCGAGTTCGCCTGATGATCCCGGCAAAGAGATCAATCTCATGGATGAAGCCGCGCTCTATTTTACTTCCGGCACCACGGGAACCCCCAAGCCGATTCTTCTGACCCATCGGAATCTGGAAACGGCCTGTATCACTGAAAACCGCCATCACAATCAAACCCATGAAGACACGTTTCTCTGCATTCCGCCCCTGTACCATACCGGCGCCAAAATGCATTGGTTCGGGAGTTTTATTGTGGGGGGTAAAGGCGTGATTTTAAAGGGGATCAAACCGGAGTGGATATTGGAGGCTGTAACTGAGGAACAGGCCACCATTGTCTGGTTGCTGGTACCCTGGGCTCAGGATATCCTCATTGCCATTGAGAACGGCGACGTCAATTTGGGTGATTATAAACTGGATCAATGGCGGTTGATGCACATTGGCGCTCAGCCGGTTCCGCCAAGTCTGATTCGGAACTGGAAAACGGTTTTTCCATCCCACGATTATGACACCAACTACGGTTTGAGTGAGACCACGGGGCCGGGCTGCGTCCATTTGGGAATGGAAAACCTTCACAAGGTGGGGGCTATCGGAGTTCCCGGATTTGATTGGGAATGCAGAATCGTTGATTTTAACCTGAAGGAAGTGCCAAAGGGAGACCCGGGCGAGCTTATGGTCAAGGGGCCCGGTGTCATGAAAGAATACTATAAGAATCCCGAAGCCACCCAGAGCACCCTGATGGACGGATGGTTACTCACCGGCGATATGGCCCGTTTCGATGAAGATGGGTTTATCTGGCTTGTGGATCGTAAGAAGGATGTGATTATTACAGGCGGCGAAAACATTTTCCCCGTGGAAATTGAAGCGTACCTCATGGAAAATCAAAACCTGCAGGACGTGGCGGTCATCGGCATTCCCGACGAACGTCTGGGGGAGATCGTAGCGGCTGTGCTCAAAGTCAAACCGGGCGCCTCTTTGAACGAGGAAGAAGCCTTCAGTTTTTGCGAAGGACTGCCGCGGTACAAGAGACCCCGCAAGATCTTTTTTGATGAAGTTCCCAGAAACCCCACGGGAAAAATCGAAAAACCCAAACTCAGGAAAAAATATGCAGGTATGGCTGAAAGCTTTAGGCTATAGCCGCTCATCCAACCGCTAATCAGAAACGATCGGAGGAAAAAATGCACAAATTACTGACAGACTCTCCAGGGGAAAAAATGCTTTTATTGGGCAATGAGGCCATTGCCCGCGGCGCTTTAGAGGCCGGCGTATCATTTGCCACATGTTACCCGGGCACGCCTTCTTCTGAGATTCCAATGAACTTTCTCAACATCAGCCTGGAATCAGACCTCTATTTTGAATACTCCACCAATGAGAAGGTCGCCATGGAAGTCGCCGCTGCCGCAGCTGTTTCAGGGCTCAGGACCATTGTGACCATGAAGCATGTGGGGCTTAATGTTGCTGCGGATCCCTTGATGACGCTGGCTTATGTGGGCGTCAAAGGTGGCATGGTGATCATTAACGCGGATGATCCATCGCTCTTTTCCAGCCAGAACGAACAGGACAACCGCTACTTTGCCAGGCTTTCCGGCTTGCCCATGCTTGAACCCACCACCAGCCAGGAAATGAAGGACATGACCCTTACGGCTTTTGAAATGTCCGAAGCCCTGGAACTTCCGGTCATTATCAGGACCACCACCCGGTTGGCCCATGTGAGAGGGGCGGTGCAGCTGGGTGATCTGAAACCCATCACGAAGAAAGCCACCTTTGAGAAAAATCCCTTCCGCTTTGTGACGGTTCCCGCGGTTTCCAGAAATCTTCATAAAGTGTTGCTGGAGAGATTTGATCAAGCCTCTGAAATTTCCGACAGTGACGCATACAATGAGGTAATCGGGACCGGGAAATGGGGTATTGTCGCCAATGGTGCCTGCTTCAACTATGTGAAAGATGCGGTTTTGGATTTGGGGATTGGAGATAAAGTTTCCATCCTGAAATTGGTGATGTCATGGCCGCAGCCACGTACGCGTTGTATCGAGTTTATGAAAAAAATGGATAAAGTTCTGGTGGTGGAAGAACTGGAACCCATTAACGAAACAGAACTGAAAGCCATGGCCCAGGAAAACGGGATTACCATACCCATAAAGGGGAAAGGGGTTGGCGCATTCTCACGCCTTTTTGAATATGATCCGGGCATGGTACGTCAAACCATTGCCGACTATTTCGGCATAGCGTATAAGACCCCAGCGCAGTTGGATATTTCGGGCACACCGGATCTGCCGGCAAGACCGCCCAACCTCTGCGCCGGGTGCCCGCATCGCGCCACCTACTATGCCGTCAAACAGGTTTATGGGCCGGATGCCATCTTTCCAACGGATATCGGATGTTACACGCTGGGCGTTCTGCCGCCTATTTCAATGGCGGACTTCGTCATCTGTATGGGTTCTTCCGCCAGCTCCAGTTGCGGTTTTGCTCAAGCCACCGATCAGAAGGTGGTCTCCTTTATCGGCGATTCCACTTTTTTTCACTCCGGCATTACGGGTCTTGTGGATGCTGTTCACAATAACCACAAATTTACCCTGGTTATTCTGGACAACGGCACCACGGCCATGACCGGCCACCAGATTCATCCCGGTGTAAATACGGAACCCATGGGAATAGAACGGACGCGCATCTCAATTGAAGCCGTGGTGCGGGGCTTAGGGGTCCAGGATGTGCATGTGATAAAACCCTTTAAACTGAAGAAGGCCATGGAGTCCGTCAAGAAGGCCATGGAATACGACGGCATATCGGTCATCATTTCAGAAGAGCTGTGTCCGTTGTTTGCCAAGGCCACGAAGCAGTTCAAGAAGACCAAACCTTTCCGAATCAATCATGACAAGTGCAAGAACCACAGGGACTGCATCAATCTTCTGGCATGTCCGGCCATGTATCTGGAAGGGGATCAAGTGGAAATTGATAAAATCGCTTGCATCGGTTGCACTGTGTGCGCTCAGGTTTGTCCGGAGAACGCCATTGTACCCGTGAAAGAGGGATAGGGAGGCTCTAAAATGATGGAAACAAAGAGATTGGTATTTATCGGTGTGGGCGGTCAGGGAAACCTTCTTGCTTCCCGGTTATTGGGCGAAGCGGCGCTCTTAATGAATATTCCCGCGGTTGTCAGTGAAATTCACGGTATGGCGCAGCGGGGCGGTATTGTGGAATCAGCAGTGTTGTTGGGAGATGTACAAAGCCCAATCGTCTCCAGTTCGGAAGCCGATGTGTTGATAGGCTTTGAGCCTCTGGAGACGCTGCGTGCCCTCGGAAAGTGCAACAACGATACGGTGGTCATCACCAACACCCATCCCCTGCCCCCCTTTACCGTGGCGGTGGGCCAGGGGACTTATCCCCCGGTGGAAGAAACCCTTCAATTTATTCGTGAAAGAGCCAAGAAGGTGATTGAGCTGGATGGAAATGCTATTGCGGAAGAGGTGGGCAACCCACTCTCTTTGAACATGGTCATGCTGGGTGCGCTCATTGGCTCGGGGACGACCCCTATTGGCGCTGAAGAGATGAAGAAAGTCCTTTCAACGTCCACTAAAAAGGCTTTTCTGGAGTCCAATTTGAAAGCCTTTGATCTGGGGATGGCGAAGGCAGCTTAAGCGCTGGCTATAGCAAACTGGATTGATTCAAAAAAAGGCATCGGTCTTAAACGACTGATGCCTTTTTTTCTGTTTACGTTTCCTGCTGAAAACGTGTTTTTCTTAATAAAATCCGCTTCATAACATCCTCCTCTATAATTTCAAGATCTGAAAGCAAAATCTTGCCATTGATGTCATGCCGAACCACAGGAACGTTTGAGCTGATATATCCATAACGCAGACCATAGGCGTTGTCTTCATCCAGAAGTACCGTTCCGGAGGGGAGCTGTGAGGGCTGATCCATGCCCGACTGTTTCAATATGTGAATTAAATAGTTCTTGCCGGTTGAAGAGGCCATATGGTTTGAATCAAAGGATCTTTTGAGCATGGCATCCTCTGTATAAAGAAGTTCCAGGTTGGGGAAGACGCTCAAAATATTCATGTGCACCGCCACCCGAAACCCTGCTTCATCCAACCGGTCTTTCAGGGTTGCGATGCGTCGATAATTATCCCGAATGTCGTCTGCATCCCCATAAGGAAGGTCCAGAATAACGGATATCTCTAAGAATATGCTCCTGTCCAGATATTGAATTATGTTTTCCACGGCCTGTTCAATGTCCCGGTAGAGATAGCCCTTTGCCACATGCTTCAAGGTAAAATCAGAGGTTGACTCCAATCCGATGAGCAGGCAGTTCACATATTTGTTGATAAATTCAATATAATTTTTGTCCTTCAGCAATGTGATACCAGTAAAAATGGTGATGTGGTATTGGGAAATCTGTTGAAGAATTTCTTGAACAACGGGTGAATGGGGACGGTAATAGGAGTCAATGAAACGGATGTGTCTGGAATTGAACCCTTGCATAATTCCATGGATTGCCTCAACAGCACTTTGGATCTCCAGATTCTTCAGAAAATCCATACGCGGCAATTCCTTGTATGTGCAGAATTTACACTTGCCATACCAGCACCAGTTGTTGAACCCGAGGTGGACCGGGATTTCCGCCTTTCCCTGATAATGGGGCGTCAGGAAGTCACGGCGACATTCATAAACAGACCTGTAGTCGTTTTCGGTGATTTGGCCATCTTTCCAGTTTTTGATGATTTGGTACAGATCGGTTGTGAGATCGACATTGCCTGAAATGATAATGAGATTATCCCGGAGCGATGATTTCTCAACCCCCATATTGAATAAAAATTGCCGAAAAAAAACCGGCGACAACCCGATATTGACAAGCGGGCCACCCAGAATGACTTTTTTCCCATTTTCCAACAGATTTTTTACGATCAGCAAATCACAGAAATTGATGCAGGTAAAAATGATGTGCTCCGCCTCAAAATCTTCCCGGATAAACGCATCATAATACCCATGGGCCATGAAAACATAAAAGACATTGTACACCATGTATTTCTGTTCCAGAAAGGAAATGACATTTGAGGAAAAACGGGAAACCGCCTTTTCCATAATACCATCGTACAACACTTTGTCCTTGTTTGAGGCGTAAGTCTCCACAGGTATCTGGCTGAATTGGACTTCAAGGTTCTTGTTGCGGAGGAGATTTTCCGTCATAATTCGGGTCGCCATGGGATAAAAAGGCTTGAATAATGGCGGATATACATAGGCAACTTTCATTTTTTATGATCCCTGTCTGTAAATGGCCTTCGGTTTGCGATTATACTTTCAGGTTGTATTCTCCGGTGATTTCGGCAAGTGTCTCAAAGATCGGCATTTTTTCCAATCCCCTTTTCTTTACGGTATCCAGAACCTCGTTAAGGAACATGAGCCTGGACCAGTCAAAGGGCTTATTCTTGAGACCCTGCACTTTTTCGATGGTCAGTTCCCCGGGGAAACTGGCGGGAATTTCGTGGCCCAGTGCCTTGAATGCCAGCATGGTGCGAACACATTTGTCACATTGGCAACAATTGGCATCGGGAAGCGTATGAAATTTGTATTGCCCTTCCCAGCAGACCTTGAGGTTTTCCAGGGCTTCAGGCCATGAAAACAGGGCTTCCAGCTTTTCCATCCTCGTAAACACCGTATCGTGGTGTATTTTAAAGCTGTTGCTGGAAAGGAGCCGGTCCGTCAGGGGATGGCTTCCCCATGGACGTAGATGAAGATAAGAATGACTGCTGCCGATAAGGCACCCCCCCCACATGGTGCGAAACAGGGACGCAACGGATGCGATGACACAGGCGTGAGCCATCCAGAATCTTTTAATGGAAAGTAGATATTTCAAGTTGGTTCTGACGTTCAGAAAGGTTAAATGGGGGAAGGAACCCAAGAGTTTCCGGTTTCTTTCGACAACATTTCTACACTGTTCATCGTAGTTGATGTTCACATCAAAGCCTTCAATGTACAAGATGGCGTTCACATCAAAGCGCTTCCTTTTGATAGGACCCTTTTTTAAAACGTGATTCAAGGCACTGAAGGCCCCATCCACACCTCCGGAAAAGCTTAAAATCACCTTGTTGTTGCGCTTTGACTCTTCTTTCTCGTCATGGGCCACAATGTCAATGGGATGGTATTTATCAGGAAACCACGTGCCAAAAATAATCTGAAATTCTTCCAGATTGTCCAGGAGGGATGTGGAAACCGGACCATGTACCCGCAGCGTTGCCCTGTCCTCCATGGCCTTCAGCAAGGCTGCGATAACAAACGGGTCCATCAGGTCGCAGGAAACGTATTTCCATTGGTCCGGGGGAACCGAATACCACAATTTCAAGTCTTCATCATAAGATCTCTTGAAATCGATATTGATTCGCTTCCGGTCGTTTTTTTCACATTCAACCGCGCCCGGATAAATATCTAAGTACCGCATGCAGACTCCTTGGGACCTTTGCAGGATGAATTATTTGTCAGTTGTTTTTATTGTTCGGCAGAACGGGATCAAAGGCCAAACCTTTTGATGCTGAAGAGACGGGGGAAAACAGGGGCACTACCTCTCGTTATTTTGCAGTTTTTCACCCAGTTCACGGATCCGGCTGCTGAGCGCCCTGCAGATGTGAAGGGCGATCTGCGGATATTCTCTCACGATTTCGGTGAATTCCTGCTTATGGAGTACCAGGAACCGGGAGTCTTCCGTAGTCTTGATGGAGGCTGCGCGAACGGTATCTTCCAAAAGCGCCATTTCGCCGAAATAGTCCCCGGCCCCCATTCGCGCGAGTTCGATTTCGCGAGCACCCTCTTTTTCCACACCCTTGAGCACAGAAACCGTTCCCTCGACAATCAGGTACATGGTCTCGCCGGCTTCGCCTTCCTTTATAACAACTTCGTCCTTGTCAAAAATCACTTCTTCCGTTATGGATGCAATGGCAGCCAGCTCACTCACGGAAAGGCCTTCAAATAGGTTGATCCTTTTCACCCGCAGGATTTTGTCGGGAATTGTAATTTCCGTTTCCATACCATCCTCCATTTTGTCCGAATCTCCATGCCGGGCATCCAAAACCCTTGAGACCATTTGACGAACATACGGGTTTTCCGACTCAGCCAGATCCTTCAAAATCTCCTTATCCAGAATATCACTTTTCTGATCCAACAGGGAAAACAAGGTTAAAACCACAGTGACCCAATCCCGTTTATCCAGAAGGCGGGCATAAAACGCGTTCTGGTCGCCATCGAAATCGGGTAACTTGAATTTTTTTCGACCCACCGCCAACACGTCCTTATTATCCAGGCTTTCCAGAAGCGGCAGTATGATGCTGGAAAGGGATACGTCCAGCGTGTCGTCCAGGGCTTCCAGACTGTTGGATTTTCGCCGCTTATCCGTAGAGAAAATACCGCGCCAGATGATCCGCATCTGTCCCGTACGGTCCTCCGTGGCCAGCACGCGAAGGATGGTTTCAAGCTCCACCTGAATTTTCTGGTTCAGGTGGCTTATCATTAGATCCTTCCCCTGGCCTTCAGGAAAGGTACTGAAACTTTCTATCTCCAGAAGATGATTGTAGCACCTTTCCAGCTGCGACCGTGCAAAACGGTAAAGATCAAGGTCTTTGATGTTCAACGATTCCAGCAGATCGAATATCCCTTCACGGATGCGCCGCCGGGGTATGTTCAGGGATTCCACGAGAACCTGGGGATTCTGGTACGTTGCATTCAGAATTTTTTCTTTTGCCAGATCGCAGATTTTTTCCGACGCATCATCCATTCGACGGATGGCCATGCGAAGGGCATCATCGTCATTGAGCTCATAGGCTTTTAATGCAGCCAGCCGAACCTTTTCCGAAGAGTGGGTCAGAAAATCTAAAACGAGATTGTTGGGCTCACGTATTTTCAAACTGTGAAGCGCATCTAACAGATGATGGATGAGATCACTATTTTCAGAAGCCGACAGCATCTCCGTAAGCTTTGACACATAGCTTTCATCTTCGGTTTTGCCGGAAGCGATAATCCCCGCACGCCTTTCAGCCAGCTCCCGGGAATTCAGCCAGACATCAATAACCCCTTTGTACTCTTCCGGGGAAGCTTTATACAAACCCATAACCGCATAAGCTTTGACGTCGGGGCTTTCAAACGTCTCAAAAACTTCCCCGCAAAATCCACGGGCGCCTTCGGCCGAAAGACGATTGGCTGCTTTCACCACGGCAATGGTGAGGTCCATTTTTTCAGGATCAACCAATTCCCTAAACCGGGCGATGGCGGTATCGCCCGCTTCGGAGGAGAGCATGGCCAGCAATTGTATTTTCGTTTTGTCATCGTTATTTTCAAGGACCTTCAGGATGTGGTCATCCAGGTTTTCAACATTCTGGGCTTTGAGTACTCGTGCATGCCACAGGCACTCTTCTCCCCGCGAAGAGAGGAAAGTCTCCACAAGTCGGTTCTGGATGCTCTTGTCCGCAAAAACGCTGTCTGCATCCTTTTCCTCAAGGGATTTGAGATCCAGCATGTTGTTGCTAATGAGATCCAGTAAAATTTGAGAGTAGCTTTTCTTGAGGACAAATGTGGTGATGACCCACGTGCCCACAAAAATCATGGCGGCAATGGAAAGATATCGGGGATGAAAAAGACCTTCCGAAACCATGATAATCCCGGACCCGATGAGTATGCCCACACGGACCACGGTTCCCCGCAAAAACGGCCGGATTACGGCCCGGTAGGATACGGGGAAAAGGCCCATGAGAATGGCGCGGGCCGGGTTGTTCATGGTGGTTCGGAGTATGTTGGTGGAAATCCTGGCATACATGGCGGAAAAAATATCAAATCGCAACAGAAAGGCCAGAAACGCCAGCATATAGTTAATGGGATGAAACATGAGCACCACCGGCAGGCCCAGGCGACCGTACACGCGGCCCACAAAGAGCAGGATGATGAGGCTGACAATATTCATACAACCGCGAAAATAGCCGAAGAAACTCAGCATGCCGCTTTGGGTGGCAAATGTCTGGTTGACCGAATAGGCGAACTGGTAATTCATGATGGGGATAGCAATGTTGGGCAACAGGGTCAGAAGAATCAGAATTTTAACCAGGGTGGATTTCTTCATGAGGGGCAGAACGTTCTTGAAATCTTCCACCAAATTTGTCCTTTTCTTGGCCTTCTTCCCCTTTTTGTCAGATAGCAGCAGGGTGGGGAACTGCTTACCCATCCGTCGCACCATGAAGGCTCCCAGGCAGGTGGTGATCAAATAGGCGAACATCAGGTTGTCCATGGTAATGGCTTTGGCCAGGGGCGGGGTGGCAAAACTGCCGATGATCCCCCCGATGACCCCTCCCGCGGTAATGAGCGGAAAAAGACGCTTGGATTGTCTTGTATTGAAAAGGTCGTTGGCCAGATTCCAGAAAATCAGCGCCAGAAGAACCTCGAATTGCGCTTTAAGGATATAGAGAACTGGGTAAATGATGTCAAAGCCTAAGGGAACCACGAAACGGAGGGCCCCGACGGACACCCCGCAGAACAGAAGCGTATTGCCCAACATGCGGCTGCCCGGGACCTTTTGCATGAGCCCGGTCAGAAACGCCATGATGAAAAAAGTGGAGATGGAATTGACCACATTGACGATAGGCAGGTACTCAACGCCATAACGTTTCAGAAATGCAGTCTCTGCGAAGTTATTAAACAGGATGCTGGACGTGCGGATCAGGAAAAGAAGTAGAACCACCCAGAAAAACAGCGAAATTTCGTCTTCATAGACCTTAAGCCATTTCCCCAGGATTTTCAGCATCAATTCGCCTCGGTATCAGAATGGTAAAGATGCCTATGTCTACCGCGCGGCCCATTGAGAGTCAAGAATATTTACGGCATCATTTGAGCATTGCGTGTTTTGAAGGCTGGCTTCATAAATCTTTTGCCCGTTTCAGATATGCTTCAGCTTGTTTCTGACCCAATTGAAAGGCCTTTTTAAAGTCTGAAAGTGCCGGATCCTTTTGTTCAAGGGCCAGATGGGCCAACCCTCGGTTGAAATATGTGTCACCGTCCGGGGGATCAATTTTAAGGGCTCTGGTGTAATCCTGTATGGCAAGGTCATACTCTCCTAAAGCATAGTAGGTATTGCCCCGGTTGCAGTAGGCATCTTGAAAAGCGGGCCTCAAGATAATGACTTTCTGGAAATCCTGAACTGCCATGTTGTATTTTTTCATTTTAACCCGAAGGATGCCCCGGTTGTAATAGGCATCTGCATTTTCCGAATTGATACGGATGGCTTCGGTGTAGTCTTTCAGGGCTCGATTTAAATCCCCTTTTGAAGTATGCAGGCACGCCCTGTTATAGAAAGCGTCTCCGTTCTTGGGGTTTTCCTTAATGAAAAGATCAAGCTTCTTAAGGTCCTTTTCAAAGTCCTGGCTGTCCGGCTGCGGTTTTTTGGGCTGTATCTTTTCGGGTGCAACGGGCTCCCGAGCCCTCTTTATTTTATCGGCCTGGGTGACAGGCGTTGATTTTGATACTTTTTCAGCGATTTCCGGAACTTTGGGAGGAGGGCCGGTTTCAGTCCTGTTTCTCACGATTTTCGATTTCAAAACCCCTGTTTCCTTAAGTGACCCCTGGGAAAATGTCTGGATATGAAATTTGATCTCTTCCAGAATGAAAAATCCCGCAGAGGCAACCAGCAGAAGGCCCATCAGGAAAGTGATCAGTACAGCCCGCCAGCTGGTGTGGACCGGTGGGAAATGATCAACCAGATCCTTGTCGCCCACCGCCAGACCGCCCATTTGCCATCGGTAGAGCATACAGAGGGACCAGGGCGTGAAAAGGGCGAACGTGATGCTGTTCAATATCCATGTCAGCAGACAGATCTTGACATATTTGCCCAAACCTGCCCCAAAAGAGGTGGGCTTGCCGCCGTACAGGGTATGTTCTTCCTTCCAGGCATGGAAGCGGTACATTCCCACCAGGTAGTAAAACCCAAAAGTGACCATGGGAAGTAAAATGAGGTGAAAGAGATAGAGAACAAAGAGCCCGCCGCCCGTGCCCGTAAATCGGCCCGGGGTACCCTCCACCAGGGTATGACCGGCTTTCCACTTGAAAATATGGCAGAAAGCCCACGGGCCATAGAGCCCAAGCGTGACAATGGTCAAAAGGCCGTTCAACAGAAGGCGCACGAAAAACTGCCCCCCTGTTCCCGAAAAGGTGGTTTTTTTACCTTGAATTGTGGTGTGAGAGGCTTTCAGCTTAAATAACCGCACCAGGGCCCAGGGAAAGTAAAGCCCAAGGGTTACGAGGCTGAACAGCCCCAGGTGAAAAATCACGGCACTGAAGTACTGACCGCCGGTTGCCTTAAATTCACAATTTCCTTTTGGCATTCACCCACCTCATAATAATGGTTATAAATATTCCTCCCTTACAGGCGAAAAAACTTCCACGATCACCGAATCTTCAATGACGTTGGCTGAATGAGGCATATTTCCCGGTATGCTCCAGCTGTCCCCGGGTTCCGCTTCAAAGGTCTCGCCCTCCGTCACAAACTCTATTTTTCCCGAAACCAGGTAGCCGGTCTGTTCGTGGGGATGACTGTGGTCGGGAATGGCGCTTCCCGCGTCGAGAATAAACTCACACATGTGGGTTTTTTCACCATACGTCAGGCTCTTTAACTGCACGCCCTTTACGGGCGTATTGTAACCGTCAGAATTCTTTTTGTAAAACATATCCTCTCCTTTCCTTTCCTTTCTTTAATCCCCACCAACCCCTTCAAGCCGCAATCTCAGATAAGCTTCCGAAGCTTCAGGATGCTCTGGGTAAAGATCAAGCACTCGCCGGTAGGCTTTTATGGATTTTCGGGTCTGATTTTTCTTTTCACTGAGCCTTGCCAACTGTAGCCAGAGTTCCATGTCGTCAGGCTTTTGCTCCAAAATCTTTTCCATCTCGCTGATCGCCAGGGTTTCCTTTCCGGTCTTAAGATAGGCAAAAATCAGGTATTCCCTCAGAAAAATGTTTTCGGGATCAGCCATCACCCCCTTTTTCATAATGTCAATGATTGCCTGATAGTTCTTTCGAACCACCAGAATTTCAAATAACTCATGAAGCAACGGTGCCGCCTGGCTCCTTTTGTCCCTGAGGAGCTTTTCAATCTCCTTGATCCCCAAATCCACTTTTCCGGCCTTCAGATATGCATTTGCCAGATATTCTTTGATCCGGATCTGGTCGGGATTCTCTTTTGCTCCTTTTTCTAGAATGGGGATCAGTTGATCATATTCACCCCGATTTTTCAAATATTCGACAACAAAATCATAAGCGTCCGTCTCGCTGGGTTTAAGTTCCAGCAAAATAAGCGCTTGCCCGTAGGCGGCAGGGGCATTATTTTCTTTTCTGTAGATATCAAAGAGGATTTCCTGGACTGTGGTATCTTCAGGATGGTTTTTGACATAACCCTCAAAATAGGGTAACGCGCGCTTCAGGTTCCCACCTTCGTATTCCAGAACACCCAGATTGTAACCCACGGCTTCATTATCAGGATCCAGTGAAAGGATTTTCTCATAGACTTGCCTGAGCGCCCCGTTATCCCCCTGTTGCTCCAGAATGTTGGCCATGAGGGCAAGGCCCTGCTTTGAATCGGGCTTTTTCCCCAGGAATTGGGACAGGGTCTTCCGGGCCTTCTCAAGGTTTCCCTTGCTTGTCAATCTCTGGGCCAGCTTCAGTCGCCCCTCAAGATCATCGGAATTTAAGGTGACCGCGTTATCCAGATAAAAATCAGCCTCTTTTTGCCGGCCCAACTTTTCATAAAGCGCAGATAAATTATAGTGAAGGTTGGGATCTTTCTGGTCGAGATTGGCTGCTGAAAGATAGGCTGAAACAGCCTTTTCCGGCTGGTCGGCTTTCGTATAGAGGAAACCCAGATTCTTGTACAGTGGGAGGCGCTCAGAGGGAGGCGCATGTTCAATCATTATTTCATACTGTTCTGCAGCTTTATCCCATTCTTTTCTGCCCTCCATTATTTCAGCAAGCCGCGCACGCGTTACAAGATCATCCGGTTGTTTTTTGAGCAGCTGGCTAAGGATCTGGATGATACCGTTTTGATCCTTCAAAGCACCATAGCAGGTCAGAAGATGGTTTAGGGTTTCAATATCCGTTTTCTTCGCCGCCTTTTTCTGAAGCATGGGAACCGCTTTTTTCCACTTTTTCTGCGCCATGTACTCATCCAGAAGACGATCATGGATTCGACCATCATCGGGAAGGAGACCACTGCCCCTTTCAAGAATCGCAAGCCTCATTTGATCATCAATAATCCGGTTGGCTTTTTCCAGCCAGTCTTCCGCATAGGGCTGAATAATCCACGAGATGTATCCGATTTCTTGATTCAGGTATTTGACGTCTATCCGAAATTTATAGCGCTGAAAGGCATCCTTTTGGGGCAGCAATTCGGTGAGCGTCAGGGTGTCGTATTGCAGGGCATTGACGTCTAGTCCTTTGCAGACCAGGCGAATATTCACATTAAAGGGGATGGTGGTTGAAATATCGGTAATTTTCAGATTGTCTCTGGGGCGCAGGGAAAGGGTTTCCCCTGACAGAAGTTTACGCGGTTCCCCATTGACAGCGATCAAAATGTAATTCAGGCGAGGGGTATGGGACTTTTTCTGCTGCCACAGCCACCAGCCTGCAGCTAAGACGCTCAGCACCAAAAGTGCGAACAGCCAGAAGATCAGCCTGCGGCGGGCCCTTTTTTTTCTGTGATTTGCCAGCAATGTGCAACCTCAAAGCACCGATCTATTCGGCCAATGGGCCTTCGGAAGCGACCCGAAATCACAATTTTGGCATAACCTGAGGCTGTTAATGGTTCATTGGCCGCTATGTATGTACGTTTTTTTCTGCGCCCTTTTACCGAACTTTCCTTCCCAGATCAGAAGGATGGGACTGGCCACAAAAATGGAGGAGTAGGTCCCCACCAACACCCCCACCAACAACGCAAAGGCAAAGTCATGGATGACGCCCCCGCCCAGAACAAAGAGGGCAGTGATGACGATCAGCGTGGTGCCTGATGTCAGAATGGTTCGGCTGAGGGTTTCATTGATGCTCTGATTCATGGTTTCTTCAAAGGGCTTTCGCCTGAAGCGTCTCAGATTCTCCCGTATTCGATCGAACACAATAATCGTATCATTGAGCGAATACCCCACGATGGTCAGAAATGCCGCAATAATGGAAAGAGAGAGCTCCCTTTCGGTCAGGGCAAAAAAGCCTAAGGTAATGACCACATCGTGTATAATGGCAATAATGGCACCTAAAGCGTATTTGAGATTCAGAAATAAACAGAGCGTGAGTGTTACAATGAGGGCAACCAAAATAAGCCAGGTGACGCTGATACCGATCTCGGAGGTAATATAAACCACAAAAGCCAGACATATGGCCATGATGATGCTCATGAGCCATTTCATCTCAAATCGCCCCGAAATATAGATAGCAATGAAAAGAATTGAATAAAAAATGGCGAAGAGCGCCTTCTGACGCAGGTCTTTTCCCACTTTTGGACCGACCATTTCAACCCGCCGGATTTCAACGCTGTCTCCAAATGTGGTCCTCAATGCCTGTTCAACCCGGTCGCCCAGGCTGGAAAGTTCAATTTCCGTCTTTTGAATTCGAATGAGATACTCAAATTGACCGGCTTCGCCGAATTCCTGAACAATGCTGTTATCAATATTAACGGCCCCCAGGGCTTTCTTGATTTCCAGAGGGGAAACTTTTTGCGCCATTTTGACTTGTACGAGCACGCCTCCGGAAAAATCCACACCATAGTTCGGCCCCCCCCCGCCACACCAGCAAAACAATGGTGGCAATGATCATTAAGCTGGAAAAAACGAAGGCGATTTTTCGCTTTCCAAGGAAATTGATGTTAATTCCGGGTTTTATAAATTGCATTGAATCACTCCAAATGAAAGTTGCAGCATGAAAGGCTTTTGATTGTTCATCACCCGCGTGGCGGATAAAGGGTCAACCGTTCGCATAGGTTTATCAGATACTTAATTTTTTCATATTGCCCTTCACATACAGATAGTCAAATATGATCCGGGTCAGAAAGATGGCCGTAAAAAGACTGGCAACGATGCCGATACTGAGCGTCACGGCAAACCCGCGAACCGGCCCTGTTCCGAATTGAAAGAGCACCAGGGCAACGATCAAGGTCGTCAGCTGGGCATCCAGAATCGTCACAAGGGCTTTGGAATATCCGCCTTCAATGGCGGTTCTGGGGGTTTTCCCAAGACGAACTTCCTCACGAATCCGTTCGAATATCAAGACATTGGCATCTACCGACATGCCGATGGTCAGGATAATACCCGCTATCCCGGGTAGCGTCAGGGTGGCGCTGAAAAAGGCAAGTCCCGCCATGATAAAGACGATGTTCAACAAAAGTGCCAGATCCGCAATGACACCTGACAGTCCATAATAGATGACCATGAAGAGAATGACGATAATACCGCCGATGAGCATGGACTTGAAGCCCTTTTCGATGGAGTCCTTTCCAAGGGAAGGTCCCACAGTCCTCTCTTCAATGATTTTAACGGGCGCCGGCAGTGCGCCGGCCCGCAATACGATGGCCAGATCTCTGGCTTCATCGGTGGTATAGCGCCCCGTAATCTGGGCCTTCCCCCCGGAAATTTTGTCTTGAATCACCGGTGCTGAATTGACTTTGCCGTCCAGCACGATGGCCAGACGTTTCTTGATATTCTGGCCGGTCACCTGTTCGAAAAGCCTTGCCCCCCTGGCATCAAAGGAAATGGAAACGTACGGTTCGTTATATCGGCTGTCGATTTGTACGCGTGCATCTGTTAGGTATTCCCCGGTGAGCGCCGTTCGTTTTTTTAAAAGATAGGGGGTCTTTCGTTCATGGCCGGTCTTGGGATCAACAGAAACCTGGTACAGAATTTCATCCCCCGGGGGGATATTCCCTTTAAGGGCCTCCTCCACACTGTTTTCCTCATCCACAAGCTTGAATTCCAGGAGGGCGGTTTTGCCGATCAGCGCAATGGCCCTTTTGGGGTCTTTTATGCCGGGCAGCTGAATCAAAAGCCTGTGGTCTTCCTGAGGGCGAATATCCGGTTCACTGACCCCAAACTGGTCGACCCTGTTTCGAATGGTTTCCAGCGCCTGCTCAAGTGCCATTTTCATGATGTGTGTTTTGGCTTGGGGGTCCAGAACCAGTTGAAATACGGGTTTTCCATTTTGCTCGGGCATGGATTCCACGCTGAAGTCCGGATAACTGGCAGCCACCATATCCCGGAAAACAGTCTCATCCTTCAAACGCATGAGGGTAATCATAACCCCGTCAAGGCCTTTGCGTTTCAATGAAATATACCGTATTTTATCCTTCCTGAGATCACTTTTCATCTCATCAACCACCCTCTCCAGGTGGCTTTCAATGGCCTTTGCGGCCTGTACTTCCAGAACGAGATGCATCCCTCCCTGCAAATCAAGACCCAGATGGATCTTGTCTTTCGGCAGAATACTCGACCACCATGCAGGAACCTCGCCGGTTATGGACGGCACGAGATAAACCAATGCCGCCAAGATTGCAAACAGCGCAACTGCGCCACGCCAAGTTAAACTTTTAGACACTTGCTACTCCATAGATTTTGGTTCAATCGATTTAGTTCACAGGAACCGTTGGTTTGCCTGTTTCTACTGTTGTGCCTTGGTTGCCACACCAGAAATGGAACCCCTCGCAATTTTGACCCTCACTTTCGGGGCAATCTCCACAGTAACCACATCATCAGTGAGCCCGGTGACCAGTCCGTGAAGGCCTCCGCTGCTCACAATACGATCCCCTTTTTTGATGGCGGAAAGCAGTTGTTTATGCGCTTTGGCTTTTTTCTGTTGTGGCCTGATCAGCAGAAAATAAAAAATTGCGAACATCAAAATAAGGGGCAAAAAGGCACCGAAACCACCGCCTGCGCCTTCACCACCACCCGACTGACCCATTGCATAAGCTAAAGAATTCATCCTTGAACCTCCTCTTGATCGATCCTGTTTCGTTTTAACTCGTAAAATTCTGAATAAAAATGGTCAAAATTATTGTCTTTAATAGCAGATCGCATGCGCGACATCAAGCTGCAATAGTACGAAATATTATGTATCGAATTCAGCCGGTATGCCAGAATTTCTCTTGCCATAAAAAGATGTCTCAAATAGGCTCGGGAATAATTCACGCATGTATAACAATTGCAGCGCTCATCGATGGGCCTGTCGTCTTCCGCATACCGTGCATTCTTGATGTTCAGCCTGCCGGTAGTTGTAAAGAGCGCACCGTTTCTAGCATTGCGGGTGGGCATGACACAATCGAACATGTCAACGCCGCGCCGAACAGCTTCTACAAGATCTTCAGGCTTGCCCACGCCCATTAAATAAACGGGGGCGTTTACCGGAAGAAAGTCAATGACATCATCGATGACCCGCTGCCGGGTAACGGCATCCTCTCCCACGGAGAGCCCCCCCAGCGCATAGCCATCAAAGTTCATGGCAACCAGTTCACTGGCGCTCTTCTCCCTCAAATCCTTGTACATGCCTCCTTGTACAATGCCGAACAGGGCCTGGTCTTCCCTCTTTCTGTGATCCATGCACCGCCGCGCCCAAAGACTGGTCAACCCGACGGACTTCAGGACATAATCATAATCAGCAGGGTAAGGCGTACATTCATCAAAAGCCATGGCAATATCCGCCCCCAGAGCTTCCTGAATATCGATGGCTTCTTCCGGACCGATGAGGTGTTTTGATCCATCTATGTGAGACCGGAACACCACCCCCCTTTCAGAAATTTCCCGCAGTCGCGCAAGGCTGTATACCTGGAAGCCGCCGCTGTCCGTGAGGATTGCGCCTTTCCAGTTCATAAACCGGTGCAGCCCCCCCAGACGCCGAATCAGATGAGCCCCTGGCCTCAGATAGAGGTGGTAGGTGTTGGCCAGAATGATGGTCGCATCTGCATCTGTCAGGTCTTCAGGTGAAAGAGCCTTCACAGACCCCTGGGTTCCGACCGGCATAAAAACCGGCGTTTCCAAGCTTCCGTGAGGGGTCTTGATGATGCCTGCCCTGGCCCGACAATCTCCGGCACTATGGGTTACCTTAAATTCCAAATTGAAGCCCGATAGCTTTCAGCCGTTTTACAGGATAAGCATGGCATCGCCATAACTGTAAAACCGGTATTGCTGTTCAACGGCCCAGGCGTAGGCCTTTTTTGTCAAGTCAAATCCAGCGAAGGCCGATACCAGGAAAAGCAGGGAACTTCTGGGCAGATGAAAATTCGTGATCAGTCCATCCACAACATGAAAATCGAAGCCTGGCGTAATCAGAAGTCCGGTCTTTCCACCACCGGCACGAACCCCTTTTTTCAAGGTCCATGCGGTTTCTAGAGCACGAACCACGGTCGTTCCAACAGCAAACACCTTTCCACCACGCTCTTTGGTTTCATTAATCAGTGTCGCGGTATGGGGCGCAATAAAATACTCTTCTTCCTCCAAATGGTGTCGTCTGATGTCCTCCGTTTCCACGGGCCTGAATGTGCCATATCCCACATGAAGCGTCAAAGACACCACTTGAACACCTCTTTTCTTGAGCGCAGAAATGAGATCCTCGGTAAAATGTAATCCGGCTGTGGGGGCTGCAACCGCGCCTGCCTGTTCAGCATAGACCGTCTGGTATCGCTCCCTGTCAAGTACGCTCAGCGAAACGTCTTTCGATCGCTTGATATAAGGGGGCAGGGGAAGATGCCC
>CAYSFQ010000030.1:0-20065 GCA_964430575.1 uncultured Desulfobacteraceae bacterium | reverse complement strand
ATAATTATTTCAAGCATTTGTACTGCTTTTACTTTTTACGAGACCATCAAATTTACTTCTTTCCTTTTTGTTCGCTGGCCAGGTGAACTTCAGATTCCACGGGATTGGTGGCATGCAGTCTCTCTCTGGCATCTTTCACCTCTTCTTCGGTGCCATGGAAGATAACCAGAAATTTATCCGCTTTAACCGCAGTTTCATACTTGACCACGCTGTTCTTTGGGATGCCGATGCTGAAAAGGCCCGCTCCCAGTGCGCTCAAACCGCCTACGATGACCGCATTTTCAAGTGCCCCCAGGATCATGCCGCCCACCGGACCCAGAGCCACGATGTGCCCCACACCGGGAACAAAAAAGAGGGCGGACCCGAACAGGAGCCCCATTATCCCACCCCAGAAAGCACCCAGTTTGCCCCAGAACTTCATCCGATCACCGGCATTATAGTATCCCACCACGTTCTCTTCCGCATGATAGTCTTTGCCCAGAATGGACAGTTTTTTCATGTTAACGCCGGCCTTTTCCAACGTCTTAATGGCGGTTTCAGCTTCAGTATGATTATTGTAAATCGCAACCGCTGCACTTTCTTTGGACATAAAATTCCTCCTTAACAAGATTTAAAGAAAACCTATTTTCCAATAACGTGTTTTGCTATAACGGTCCTCTGGATTTCAGAGGTCCCCTCGTAAAGGGTGAACACCCGGGCATCCCGGTAATACCGTTCAACCGGGTATTCCTGCATGTACCCATACCCCCCGTGAATCTGAAGGGCCTGATACGCCACTTTGTTGGCCATCTCGGAGGCAAACACCTTGGCCATGGAGGCCGCCGCGCTGTAGTTCTCCCCCCTGTCGCGCATGGCGGCGGCATTGAAGGTCAGAAGCCTGGCCGCTTCAATCTGGGTCGCCATATCGGCGATCATCCACCGGAGTCCCTGAAAATTGCTGATGGCTTTTCCGAACTGCACCCGCTCTTTCGCGTAACCCACCGAAGCATCCAGGCACGCCTGGGCCACCCCCAGGGACTGGGATGAAATACCGATTCGGCCTCCGTCGAGGGATGTCATGGCAATCAGGAATCCGTCTCCTTCCTGACCCAGGAGATTCTCCGCCGGAACGCGGCAATCTTCAAAAATCAACTCCACCGTGTCGGATGCGCGAAGCCCCATTTTTTTCTCTTCCTTGCCCACGGAAAACCCAGGGCTCCCTTTCTCCACCACAAAGGCGCTGATGCCGCGATGTTTTTTGTCCGGGTCCGTATAAGCCGTGGCCACAGTCAAATGAGAATTCTTACCCGTGGTAATGAACATCTTGTTACCATTGATGATATAGCTGTCGCCGTCCCGCACTGCCTTGGTTTTCTGGCTTACGGGATCAGAACCCGCCCCCGGTTCCGTCAGGGCAAATGAGCCGAGCATTTCCCCTGTGGCGAGCCTTTTCAGGTATTTATCTCTCAGGTAATCAGACCCGAAGAGATTGATGGGACCGCAGGCCACGGAATTATGTACCGACATGATCACTGCCGTGGATGCACAGGCATAGGCGATCTCCTGAAGGGCCAGACAATAGCTGACCGTATCCACCCCCGCGCCGTTAAACTCCACCGGTGCATTCATGCCCAACAGGCCCAGCTCACCCATTTTTTTAAGATTATCGGCGGGGAATTCGCCGGTTACATCCCTTTCTGCGGCGGTAGGTAAAACGCTTTCCCTGGCAAACTCCCTGACCATGGCACGGATCATCCGTTGTTCTTCATTGAGTTGGTAGGCCATCTTTATCCCTCAAAATTCAACCTGTGCGGTTGGGTATAAGGTGTAAGGTATTCGTTGTCAGCTATCAGTTGTCAGTGGTCAGTAACAGCATATCGATAATATCTTGAAGATCTCTTCCATATTTCCAAATCCTCAAATTTAAAAATAACCTCCAGTGCTGACAACTGATAACTGACAACATCAGGGCGTATAGAGTACAACCAGAAGTTCCGCCGTTTCAGAGCTGGTATTCCTCAGTTTGTGGACAATGGAAGAATCAAAATGGAGGCTGTCCCCGGGACCCAGAATATTTTTGTTCTCGCCCACCATCACTTCAATTTTGCCCTTGAGCACATACTGGAATTCTTCTCCCACGTGCTGGTACCCCACAGGCTTGTGTTCGGATTTGGGATCAACCAGTATCTTAAAGGCTTTCAGTCGTTTATGCCTCGCTTCGGGCGTCAGGGTTTCGTAACTATAGGCCTCGGTTCGCTTCTGATACCCTTCCGCGGATTTTTCGCCTGCGCGTTTCTTTTCCTCCCTGAGCAGAATACTCGAGTCCACTTCAAGCGCTTTCGAGAGCTGGAGGATCACCGAAACCGGGGGCATCACCTCGCCCTTTTCCACCTGGGAGATAAACTTGGGCTTAAGCCCCGTTTCATTGCCCAGGTGCTTGAGGGTAAGTTTCTTATCTTTCCTCAACTTCATGAGCCGCTTCCCGATGGGTTTGTCTTTTTTTCCAATCGGCATGGATCCCTCCTGACGTCTTCTCTAATCTTCGTTGTTTTTGGAAAGTCTGTGGGCTTTTACCATTCGCAAAACAAAACCCAGCACCAGGGTGGCGCTGATGAGAATCATGAGATTTGAGGCAAAAAAAGCCATGATAAAAGAATAGGGGTTTTCAAGTTTATAGGCGGATATCAACATCAAAATGCCGAAACCCAGGAAACAACAACCGGCAAGGATCAGAAAGACCTGGCGTACCCACCAGAAAATGCCAAACATGAAGCGCTCTTTTCCAAATGGACTATCCCAAATAGACTATCCGGTGGCAGGAAGTCCTCCCAGTGCGGGAAACACCAGGTTTTCGCAAGCTGAATAGGGGTCCAGGTCCCCTTTCACAATGGCGTCCACCGCACGATCAAAATCCCCGCTTTCCGTCAGTTTATCCAGCACTTCCTCAATCAACCGGGCCTTAATCATGTCCACCATTTCCTGGCGCACCTTGTCCGGACTTCGCCTGGATTTGAGGCCGCCCTCCGTTTGTTCCAGATATTGGGCATGCCGATCCACCGCATCCAGAAAGTCGTCCACCCCTTTATCAAAAACGGCCTCTACCTTGAGGATGGGCGGTTTCCACAAACCCCTGTCAAATTTCCGTTCATCCATCTCAATCATCAGCCGCAGATCAGTGACCGTTTTATCGGTCCCCTCACGATCGCTTTTGTTGACCAGGAAAATATCGCCCACTTCCAGAATCCCCGCCTTGATGGCCTGAATGTCGTCCCCCATGCCGGGAATCACCACAATCACTGTGGTATGGGCGCTCCGCATCACGTCCACTTCATCCTGTCCCACCCCTACGGTTTCAACCAGGATCACGTCTTTTCCCATGGCATCCAGGATGTCGATGGCGCTTCGGGTGGACTGGGTCAACCCGCCGAAGTGCCCCCGGGTGGCAAGGGATCGGATGAAGACCTCCGAATCGAGGCTGTGCCGCTGCATGCGGACCCTGTCCCCCAGGATCGCCCCCCCGCTGAAGGGGCTGGTGGGATCCACCGCCAGAACCCCCACGGTCTTTCCCCGCTTTCTCAAATGGGCCACCATCTGGTCCACCAGCGTACTCTTCCCCACGCCCGGCGCGCCGGTGATGCCGATGATGTAAGCCCGTCCCGTATGGGGATATAGCGCCTTTAAGGCATCCCGTACCTCGGGCATACCATCGTCCACATCGCGAATAAGTCGGGCCACCGCCCGCACATCGCCGCTCGTCACCTTTTCAACCAAATCATTCATAACCCGGCCCTTATCCTCTCGGCGTGACGTTTTCCCGCACCCAATTGACAATCTCATCCAAAGTTGTCCCCGGCGTAAATATCTCCTTGACGCCGCCCGCCTTGAGTTTTGTAATATCATCATCAGGGATAATGCCGCCGCCGCAAACCACAATATCGCCCGCGCCCTTTTTCTCCAGAAGGTCCACAACTGCCTGGAGCAGATATTTGTGGGCGCCGGCCAGGCTCGACAGCCCCACCATATCCACATCTTCCTGGATCGCCGCCTCCACGATCTCCTCCGGCGTCTGGTGAAGACCTGTATAGACCACCTCAAAACCAGCATCGCGGTAAGCTCGCGCAATGATTCTCGCTCCCCGGTCATGCCCATCCAACCCGGGCTTGGCAACCATCACCCTGACTCTTCGTTCCCGTTTCATAATTCCCTCATTAGTGATTTATCTGTTTATCCCTGTTATACAAACAAATAAGGATTATTTATTTAAAAACACGAGGTTACGCATTTTTCTTAATGAAAACTCTAATAAACGCCGGGATCCCGATAAGAACCAAAAACATCCCTGAAAACATCGCACACTTCCTGAAGCGTGGCGCCGGCTTTGACCGCATTGATGAGATGTTCCATCACATTTTCAGTCCCCGAACAGGCCTCCCCCACCCTTTCAAGACAGCGGGCCGCGGTTCGGCCATCCCGGTTCTCTTTGACCCGGTTGGTTTTTTCAATCTGCAGAGCCTCCAGTTCCTCGTCGATTTCCAGCACCTCCACGGGAATCTCCTCTTCCTCGATGGCGTACTTGTTCACCCCCACCATGGTCTTTTCACCATTGTCGATCTGTTTCTGATAGTGATAGGCCGCATCTGCGATCTCCAGCTGTGGGTAATTCCGCTCGATAGCTGCCAGCATGCCCCCCATGTCATCGATCTTCTGAATGATTTCAAAGGCCTCCTCTTCCATCCGGTTGGTGAGGGATTCCACCAAATAAGATCCCCCTAGCGGGTCAATGCTATTGGCCACGCCCGATTCTTCCGCGATAATCTGCTGGGTCCGGAGTGCGATAGTGGCGGCCTCCTCGGTAGGTATGGCCAGCACTTCATCCAAGGAATTGGTGTGGAGCGACTGGGTCCCTCCCATTACTGCCGCTAGACCCTGAAGCGCGGTCCTCACCACATTGTTATAGGGCTGCTGGGCCGTAAGGGAACACCCGGCGGTCTGGGTGTGAAACCGCATCCACAATGATCTCGGATCTTTTGCCTTGAACCGATCCCTCATGATTCTGGCCCACATGCGCCGGGCAGCCCGGAATTTAGCCACCTCTTCGAAAAAATCCAGGTGGGAATTGAAGAAGAAGGAGAATCGCGGAGCAAACTCGTCCACGTGCAACCCCCGTTCCAGGGCTTTTTCCGTGTAGGCAATACCGTCGGCCAGGGTAAAAGCCAGTTCCTGCACCGCCGTGGATCCGGCTTCCCGAATGTGGTAGCCGCTGATGCTGATGGTGTTCCATCTGGGCACCTGTCGGGTCCCAAATTCCACCGTGTCCGTCACGATACGAACAGACGGTTCAGGCGGACACATGAAGGTTTTCTGAGCAGCAAATTCCTTCAGCATGTCATTTTGAATGGTCCCACCCAAAATCTTTCGGTCGATCCCGCGGTTTTCCGCCATGGCGATATACATGGCCCAGACAATGGCAGCCGGCGGGTTGATGGTCATGGAGGTGGTGATCTGGTCGATGGGAAGCCCGGCAAACAGGTCCTCCATGTCTTTTAGCGTATCAATGGCCACACCGCACTTACCGCATTCGCCCCTGGCCTTGTGGGAATCCGAATCATATCCCATCAAGGTGGGCATATCAAAGGCCGTGGAAAGGCCGGTCTGGCCTTCACGAACCAGGAGATGAAACCGCCGGTTGGTGTCTTCAGCGCTGCCCAGGCCTGCGAACATGCGCATGGTCCAGAGGCGACCCCGATACATGGAGGGCTGCACGCCCCGTGTAAAGGGGTAGTCTCCGGGAAATCCGATATCGGCGTCAAAGTCCTGGTCCTTCAGGTCGGCAGGTGTATACATATCATTGATTTCCCAATCTGAAACCGTGGAAAACCGGTCCAACCGTGCCGGTCTTGCAGTAAAAATCCGATTCAGTTTTTTCTTCCACGAACTGTATTTTTCTTCAATGTCTTGAAAAATCTTAGGATTAAAGGTCAAGGCCATGTGGCCACCCCCTTTCGATTGTTGATTGTTGATCGTTGATTGTTGATTGACGATTGTCGGTGTAAACCCAATCATCAATCGACAATCGTAAGTCATCAACCCTTGATGAGATTTTTTGCTACCACCAGACGCATGATCTCGTTGGTGCCCTCATAGATCTGGCATATCTTAGCATCACGCATGTGACGCTCCATGGGGTATTCCTTGCTGTATCCATAACCGCCCAGGATCTGAACTCCCTCAACAGACGCTCTCATGGCCGCATCCGAAGCGTACATCTTGGCCATGGCCGCTTCTTTCTCATAAGACTTTTTGTGGTCCTCCAGCCAGGCCGCCCGAAGGGTCAGCAGTTCCGCAGCATCCAGTTCCGTGGCCATATCCGCCAGCTTCCACTGGATGGCTTGAAACATGCTGATGGGTTTCCCAAACTGCTCCCGAGTCTTGGCGTACTCAACTGAGTCTTCCAGAACCGACCGGCCAATACCAATGGCCTGGGAAGCGATGCCGATGCGTCCGCCGTCCAAGGTGCTCAGCATCTGCTTGAATCCATCGCCTTCTTTTCCGAGAAGGCCGTCGGCGGGGAGCCTTGCATCTTCAAAAACCAGTTCTGCAGTCCCCGAAGCCAGGATACCCATCTTTTCTTCCACACGCCCCACTTTGAAGCCGGGGGTGCTTTCCAGATCCACCACAAAGGAACTGATTCCCTTGTAGCCTTTCCCTTTCTCGGTGACCGCAGCGATCACGGCGTAGCGGGCCACATTGCCATTGGTGATGAATTTCTTCTCCCCGTTCACGATCCATTCATCGCCGTCCCTGACGGCGGTGGTCCTCATACCCGCGGGGTCGGACCCAGCCCCGGCCTCCGTGAGGCCATAGCATCCCAGGTATTCTCCGGAGGCACAGGGATTGAGATATTTCTTTTTCTGAGCCTCCGTTCCATAAGCATATACCGGAAAACAGTAAAGGGAATTGTTGACACTCATAATGACCCCAGTGGACGCGCACGCCTTCGATATTTCAATCAGGGCCAGAACGTAACTCACATAATCCATACCGCCGCCGCCATATTCCTCGGGCACGGCAATGCCCAGCATCTTCAACTCTCCCAGTTGTTTGACGATATCCGCCGGATGGGAGTGGGTTTGATCCAATTCTGCTGCTTTGGGTCGAATTTCCGCCTCGGCAAAGCGTGCCGCCATCTCTCGAACCATTTGCTGTTCTTCGGTTAATGCGAAATCCATGGCTATACCAACTCCCCTTTAAATTCGGGTTTTCGTTTCTCCAAAAACGCCGTCATCCCTTCCTTCCCGTCCGGGCTCGACATGCACAGGGCGAAACCATCCGCCTCCATAAAATGGCCCGTACGAAGATCAACGTCAAAGCCGCGATCAATGCAGTTCTTGATGGCCTTCATGGATACCCTGCCCTTGCTTGCCATGAGTCTGGCGGTTTTCATGGTTTCCTCCCACAGGGCATCCGCGGGAAACACTTTGTTGGCCAGGCCGATCTCTTTGGCTTCCTGAGCACTGATAATCACACCTGTCATGCAAAGTTCTTTGGCCATTGCTTTACCCACCAGGCGGGATAAACGCTGGGTTCCACCGAATCCAGGCATTATCCCAAGACTGATCTCCGGCTGACCGAACTTGGCTTTTTCAGAGGCATAGATAAAATCACACGCCATGGCCATTTCCGTTCCACCACCCAAGGCAAAGCCGTTGACGCAGGCGATGATCGGTATGGGAAGACTTTCCAGTCGGAAGAGAAGCTGCTGTCCTTCCTCGGCAAATTGCCGGCCCTGCAGCGGTGAAAAATCGGCCATGTGACTGATGTCCGCTCCCGCAATAAACGCTTTATCGCCTTCTCCCGTAAGGATCAGCACCTTGACGACCCCATCCGCCTCGATTTTGTCCAAGACCTCAATCACCTCGGCCAGAACACCGGGATTGATGGCATTCAAAGCCTTGGGCCGGTTAAATTTGATAACCGCTATATTCCCATCTTCTTCAAAGATAATATTTTCAAATGACATTATTACTGCCCCCGTAAAATTGAGATTTAGATAAAATCAACATGCCTCCAGAATCATGGCCATACCCTGCCCGCCGCCAATGCAGAGGGACGCCAGGCCCAGTTCAACGTTTTTCCGCATCATTTCACCGATGAGCGTCAATGTAATGCGCGCGCCGGAACACCCGATGGGATGCCCGATGGAGATGCCACTGCCAAGTGCATTGGTTTTTTCCATGTCGCACCCAAGCTCCCGCACACAGGCAATGGCCTGAGACGCAAACGCTTCGTTCAACTCGATGGCGCCAAAATCGTCAATGTGGAGGTTTTCCTTTTTCAGCAGTTTCCTCACGGCCGGTATGGGACCAAGACCCATGTAGGCCGGATCCATCCCCGCAGAGGAAAAGGCGCGTATTTTTACAAGTGGTTTCAAACCCAGGTTTTTTGCCTTTTCATCCGACATGAGCAGAAGCGCCGCGGCCGCATCGTTGATTCCGGATGCATTTCCCGCTGTCACGGTGCCGTCCTTCTTAAAGGCGGGTCTGAGCCTGGCCATTTTTTCCGCACTGGTGTCCATGGGCCGTTCATCCGTATCAAAAATCAGCGGATCTTTTTTCCGTTGCGGTATCACCACCGGCACAATCTCATCCTTGAAAAGACCGTCTGCAATGGCTTTCATGGCACGCTGGTGGCTCAAGGCGCCGAGTTCATCCTGTTCTTCCCGGGTAATACCGTACTTCTCCGCAATGTTTTCCGCCGTCAGCCCCATGTGATACCCATAAAAAATCTCAAACAGGCCATCCATGACCATCAGATCCACCAGAGCCGTATTATTCATGCGGGCACCCCAACGGGCCGCGGGCAACGCATAGGGGATGAGGCTCATATTTTCCATGCCGCCCGCCAGAATCACATCCGCATCGCCGGCAGCAATGGACTGGGTCGCCAGGGCGATGGCTTTCATACCGGAAGCGCATACCTTATTCAACGTGAAAGCACTTGTTTCCTTCGCAATCCCTCCCTTGATCATGGCCTGTCGAGCCACATTCTGCCCCTGGGCCGCACCGACCACGTTTCCCATAATGACTTCATCCACTTGAACGGCCTCGAAAGCGTCATCGTAATCGTATGCCTGTTTTTCAAGATCGATCATGCCGAGGCCTTTGAGCGCGTCAGGCTCAAACTGCGTCAAACTGTCAGTGGCCACCGGTTTCAACCGCACATTTTTGAGGGTTTCTTTCAGCACCAGCGCCCCCAATTCTACCACGGGTGTCGATTTCAGCGTCTTTCCGAATGTACCCACAGGGGTTCTCTTTCCCGAAACAACTACCACATCTCCCATTCTTATCTCTCCTGTTTCTGTTTCAGACCTTCTTGGACGGCCTATCTCAATTTATTATCGGCTTTTTGGTTGTACCTCACGCAAAGTCGCAAAGTCGCAAAGAACCACAAAAAAACTGCCCTTAAAACTTTGCGGCTTGGCGCCTTTGCGTGAGACCTTTTGGCTCATGCCACCTTAAGCTTAACCTTCGTTATAAACCACCAGCGTCACCGCTTCACCACCCCCCAAGCAAAGGGAGGCCTCGCCCACCCCGGCGCCCTGGTCTTTCATGGCATGAATCAATGTGGTCAACACCCTGGCGCCGCTGGCACCGATGGGGTGTCCGATGGCCACGGACCCGCCATGTATATTTACTTTTGAAGGATCAATGTTCAGTTCCCGGTTGATGGCCACGGACGATGTGCTGAATGCCTCATTGATCTCGTGAAGGTCAATATCGCTAACCTTGAGGCCATCCTTTGCGAGCACTTTCGGTATGGACAATATGGGCGCCACCAGCACATATTTCATATCCAGGCCAGAAGCACCCTGGGCGCCCACACGCACCAGGGGTTTGCAACCGAGCGCGTCCGCCTTTTCCCGGCTCATCACCACCAGGGCCGATGCCCCATCGGCAATCTTGGATGCGTTCCCCGCTGTCACAAGACCGTCCTTCTTAAAGGCCGGTCGCAGCTTTTCTAGCCCTTCCATGGTGGTCAGGGGCTTTCGGGTAGGAATTTCATCCGTGTCGAAAATCTGTTGGTCACCTTTTCGGCTGGGGATCTCCACGGGAACGATCTCTCCGCTGAATTTCCCCTGCTCCTGGGATTGCCATGTTTTTTCATAGGAATTCAAGGCAAATGCGTCTGAATCTTCACGACTGATGTTATATTTTTCCGCCACCAGTTCCGCACTGATTCCCATGTGAAAATCGTTTACATGGTCCCAGAGCCCATCATGGACCATGCCGTCCACCATCTGGCTGTTGTTCATGCGATATCCGGTCCTGGCCTTTTTCAGCATGTAGGGGCATAGGTTCATGTTCTCCTGGCCCCCCGCCACCACCACGTCCGCATCACCGCATAAAATGGCCTGGGCCGCCAGCATCACCGCCTTGAGACCCGAACCGCAGACCTTGTTGACGGTAATGGCCCCCACATCCCAGGGCAGACCCGCGCGAACCATGGTTTGACGGGCCGGGTTCTGTCCCAGACCGTGGGGCAGCACACTCCCCATGATCACCTCGTCAACATCCTTATTTTCAACGCCTGCCCGATTCAGGGCTTCCTTGATGACCAACGCCCCAAGATCCGTGGCGGAAACAGCACTCAGGGTCCCGGCGAAATCACCGACGGCGGTCCTGCATGCACTGACAATAACAACCTCTCTCATTGAATTTCCCCTTTCAAGTACGGGCGCCCAGTTCAAAATTGGGTCTTTCGCCCTTGCTTCATATCACAAAACCTTCCCAGAAAACAGATCACCAATATATAGTAAAGGACCCATTTTCAAGTCAAGACAATTCACGCCCTTACGGGTCTTTGCTGCTTGTAAGTTTTCGTGAAGCATTGTATCATCTTCACTGCCTCTTTAACACTTTTTAGGAGTCAAACCCATGAGCGAACCTCTCAGAACCCCTTTTTACGAACAGCACCTGGCCCTGGAAGCCAAAATGGTTGAATTCGGCGGCTGGGAGATGCCCCTCATGTACCCCGACGGCATCGTTCGGGAACATTTGAACACCCGCCGAGGAGCGGGCCTGTTTGACGTGAGCCACATGGGCCGTTTTCTGGTCCGGGGAAAAGGCGCTTTGGCTTTCCTTCAACATGTCCTCACCAACAATGCCGCATCCCTCGACATTCATACGCTAGGCGCTCAGTACACCCTCATTCCCACCGAAACAGGTGGCGCGGTAGATGATGCGTACCTCTATCGATTTCAAGAGGATGAATTCCTTCTGGTGGTCAATGCCGCCAATCGGCATAAAGGCTGGCAGCATTTCCAAAGCCTTATGACGGATTTCCATGAACTGGAGCTCCTGGACCGTACCGGGGAAATGGCCATGCTTTCTCTTCAGGGTCCGAAATCCCGAAGGAGTCTTCAAAAAATCATTTCCGGAGGACAGCCTCCCGAACCGAGACGGAATTGTGTTGGTGTCGTTTCCATTTCAGGAACCCGGGTGCTGCTTTCCCGCACCGGTTATACCGGAGAACCCATCTGCTTCGAGCTGTTTATGGATAGCGCACAAGCCCCCGTGATATGGCAACGCCTTCTGGATGAGGGGGCTTTTCCGGTGGGGCTCGGCGCACGGGACACCCTGCGCCTTGAAGCAGGGCTTCCCCTTTATGGGCACGAGCTGGGGCTGGACCCCGATGGTCGGGAAATTCCCATACTGGCCTGTCCCATTGCAAAACCCGCTGTCAGCTTTTCGCCGCTCAAGGGCGATTTCGTGGGGAAATCAGCGCTGATGAAACAGTTTGAAGATCTCAAAAAAATTATTCGCCATGATCACGCAAACCCCGCGAATCTGCCCCGGATGATCAGACCCATTGCACTCATCGAAAGAGGTGTTGCCCGCCCGGGGTCAAAAATCTTCAAAGAAGACAAGCCAGCGGGTATTATCACCAGCGGCACCATGGTTCCCATGTGGATGATGAAGGGCGAAGGATTAAGCTCAGTATTGACAGATGAGCATCGGCTTCGCGCCATCTGCCTGGGCTATGTAGACAGTGATATCGAAGTGGACGAACCCCTCCTTGTCGAAGTTCGCGGAAAGACCATTAAGGCGATGGCCGTGCCCTTTCACCTGAGATCCGATGCACCCCCCTATGCCCGCCCGATTCTCTACGGCCATTCAGCCACTTCGACGCTTCAAGATGACCGAAACTCAATCACTAAAGTTACACGGCTTCTTCAAAAAACCATTGATAACCACACTTGGCGACAGCAGTCATGCATCAACCTCATTCCATCGGAAATGACCCTTTCCCCCATGGTGCGATTTCTTTCCATCATGGATCCGGCCTTTCGATATGCTGAGCACAAGCATGCAAAAGCATTTTATGACGCAGACATTTTCTACTATCAGGGAACGGATTTCATTGCCGAGGTAGAATATCTGCTGGAAGCGGAATTGCGAACCTATCTGGGTTGTCGGGAAGTGGAAACCCGCTTGATCAGCGGTCAGATGGCCAACATGGCCGTGTATAGTGCCATGGTGGACTACCTGAATCGCACCGATCGAAAACGTGAGGCGCGGCGGTTACAGCAGGTCATGTGTCACCACATCGCCAAGGGAGGGCATCTCAGCAGCCAGCCCATGGGGGCGCTCAGGGACTTTGTAGCCCACGATTCCGTAACCGAACGTCCCGCGGTGGCCAATTTCCCCGTATTGCCGGATAACCCTTACAAAATCGATGTGCCCGCCACCCTTAAAGCCATTGAAATGTTTCGACCGGAGCTGATTATCCTGGGGAAAAGCATGGTGATCTATCGGGAACCCATAGCGGATATCACCCGTTTTCTGGAAGACCATGGGCTCACTAACACCGTGTTGATGGTGGACATGGCCCATGTGCTGGGACTCATTGGGCCCCACTTTCAGGAACCCTTTAAGGAGGGCGCCCACCTGGTGACCGGTTCCACCCACAAAACCTACTTTGGGACCCAGCGGGGCATTGTGGGATGCCCTTTCACAGAACAAGACGTCCGATATGAACTCTGGGAAACCCTTCAAAGACGCACCTTTCCCGGATCCGTGTCCAACCATCACCCGGGCACCCTGCTCGGGCTGCTCATGGCGGCATACGAAATGAACCATTTCAAAAATGACTATCAGCCCAAGGTCATCGCCAACGCCCAAGCCTTTGCACGGGCACTCTCAGACTGCGGTCTTGAACCGGCAGGAGACCCCCGCATGGGATACACCGAAACCCACCAGGTGATACTGCCAGTGGGGTACGGACGCGGTCCGGAGATGGCAAGAAGGCTGGAAAACAACAACATCATCTGCAATTACCAAGCGGTTCCCGATGAAGAGGGGTTTACGGCATCCGGTGCCCTGCGCCTGGGGGTTTCGGAAATGACAAGGTTCGGAATGGCAGAGACGGATTTTCAGGAGCTGGCATCATTGATCAGGGACGTGGTCCTCAAAAACGCCCAGGTTAAGCCCCAGATTGAAAAAATGCGGCAACGGTTTCAAGATCTGAAATTTTGTTTTTCTGATAATGCAATCAATGGTTTAATGCAGAAACTTCACCAGCTTGTTTAGTATAGTATCCAGGAAGGGACTTAAGCTATACTGAAAAAGCCGTCCCAACCGATTCAAAATAGACCCCCCCATCTTTGAAGATGATTATTGCACAACCATCGGACTATTTGGGCCTTGAACCTGATTTCTTCGCAGAGCCCTTTCTTTCCTTTTTGCATCAAATTTATTGTAGAGGTTGTACCCAATCAATGCTGCGGATTCAACGTTCAAACCCTTTTCCCTGTATACATGAAGGGCCGCATTGATTATGGATCTACTGTTTGAGAGACTTCTATACAACTGGATAAATCCGTTGATAAGTTGGTCTGTGGACATACGGAGGGGTTGGTAAACCAAGTGGTGATAATCATAGTGCTCCCAATTTGTATCCAGGATTCTGCCTTCCCTTAGGAATTTGTCGTAGAGTTCGGTATTCGGATATGGGGTTAGAAGATCTATCATAACAGAGTCCAGATTCGAATTTTCATAAAACTGATGCATCCGATCGAAACTATCGGGGCCATCGCAGTCTAATCCACAGATCAAGTTTCCCTGGATCAACATGTTGTATTTATGGATGCGATCGATCAACCGCTTAAGAATTTCTTCTAAATCCCCTATGCCGTGCTTTTTCAGCTTAAGATTCAAAGTCTCAATACCCACAATGATCCACTTGACACCGCCGCGTGCCAAGGATTCCAGCATATCATCATCTCTTAGCCTTGCCAGGGTGGTTTCCACCAAAATTTTCTTCTTAAGGGGGGCCAATCGTTTCATCAATTCGATGGTGAACTTTTTATTGAGGCCGAAAGTTGCGTCGCAAAGGAAGAGCGCTTTTCCTCTTATGTGAGCTGCCTCGTTGTAAATGGTATGAATATCCCGAAGGATGTATTGCCCATACAAATACGGGCTGCAGAAGTTGCAGCTATAGGGGCAGCCGATCGAGGTAGGTACTGAGGAAATCTGGTACCATTTCCGGCTTTTTGAGGTTTCATAGAAATTCCTTGGATATCTAAATTTCTTCTTATTATCTACGATGTGGAGGGCCCTTGGCCCATTTGGGAAAATTTTCCCGGAAGCAATATCGCTAAGGAGGTTTTTCCACTGTTCCTCACAGATGCTAGGGACCAAAACATCGCAGCGAGATGATGCCTCCCGTTGAGTGGTTGGACCACGAAAATGAGGGCCCCCCAATATGACGATTTTTCCCTTTTGGCGCAGTTTCCTGCTTATCCGGTAGGCTCCCGGGGCAGTCATGGTGTAGGCGCTTATACCGATAACATCTGCATTACTCGAAAGGTCCACCCCGGACTCCTTGCATGGCAAGACCCTGGCTTCCCAACCGACAGATTCAGCCCAGATTCTTAAAACGTCCAAGATAATGGGGTAAGCAAAGTTCGTGAAGTGCAAGTGCCTGTGCAGGTGATACAGATCAATCTTCATATCTGTTGGACCGTATGCCGGGGTTTATTTGGGGCATCAAATGGCCGCCAAATTGCCTTGTCAAAGTAATTTTTTCCTGTGCCTGCTTTAGGTATTTTTCGGCTTGGCATTGTTCAAAGATCTCTATTGCCTTGGTGAGATAGACACGGGCTTGCTCCTTTTTCCCTTTTGCTTTGTAAAGGAGGCCCAGATCCAGACTGGCTAAAGCTACCGTTCCTTTTGCACCGATCTTCTCAGAAAGCCTAACAGCGTTGTTCAAATGTACCTCAGCCTTTCTTCTGGCAAACGGGACATTCTTAATTAGAAAACCGATATTCTTTGCCATTGAAAGACGAAAAGGAACACCTTTAACGATTTGCAGGTAGATCTTCCCTATAATGCCCTCTGCTGTTGCATAGACATACTTCCTTTCATTCTTCAAAAGCTCTTCCTGGGCCTTATGAAGAATCTTCAAGCCCCTGCTCGGATTCCCCTTGCTAATGGTCAGTACCCCCATCAGGATGTAGGCAGGGGTTCTTATGATATCTGTTCCGAATTGTTGGCTGTATTCAAAAATCTTTTCTATGGTATCTTCCGCATCATCAAACTGATTGCCTAGAATATAGCAATGGCTAAGAAAAATCATCGGGAAGAGGGAAAACCACGGGTCTTCAGAGGATTTAATGGCGTCTTGTAGGGAAGCAATAGCGGAAGGAAAATCTCCTGCACTGATCTGACTGCATCCAATGACAGAATGCCCCAGGACGAGGCTTCGGATATTGTTGCGCTCTCGCGCAAAATGCAGAAGGCCTTTTCCCACTTCCATAGTCTTTTGGGTATCCCCCTTGTAATAGTATGCCATGCCAATGCCGGAGAGTGAGTTGAAAAATAGAAATTCGTCTGAATCGAGTAGGCCTGAGATCTCTTGACCCCTTTTCCCAAAATCAATGGCCTCGTCGAAACGTCCCAATTCCGGGCAGAGCCAGGAGAGATGGCTGCAGGCGTAGCCTATGACCCGCTTGTTCCCTATTTTCTCTCCCAATTCAAGAGCCTCTATCAGACAAGCATAGGCTTCCTTTGTTTTCCCCGTTTGATAAAGTGACAAACCGAACTGCGTATAAAACATCCCAAGCCTCGACTGGTCATTCAGACTTCTTGCCAGACCTTCATGTTCAAGCAGCAGTTTTTTTAGCCCCTTGAAATCCCCTCTGTAATGAAAAACAAATGCCCATTTGATGAGCAAATCCATAAGGAATTCTTCCTGCTTCCTAGTCCTTTCGGGATTCTTGGCCATAATGTCAAAGGCCTTTTTGAAATATTGATGTGATTCATCTACAGCGTATTTGTTAAGACTTTTCTCGCCTGATTTCATCAGATAGTAGATAGCATTATGGATAGATCCGCCCTTTTCGAAATGATAGGCGAGGGTCTCGTAGAATTCTGAAAGCCTCTCTTCGAATAGCTTCTCAATAACCGACGCGATTCTTTTATGGATTTCCTGCCGTTCTTTTCTAAGAAGCCCGTGGTAGATTGCCTCATGGGTCAATGCATGCTTGAAAATATACTCTAGGTTTGGCTCCAAAGTTCTCTTCCTGATAAGATTCGTCTGCTCCAAGCCACTAAGACACTCATCAATGTGTTCTTTAAGTTGTGTAATTCTTGCAAGGATCTCACAAAGAAAGGTTCTACCTATGACAGAGGCCTCCTGGAGAATTCGCTTCATCCCATTTTCAAGGAGATCGACCCTGGCATAGATGATACCCTGAACTGTTGCTGGTATGTCCGAATCAACAAGAGCTCTGGTCAGTTGCCAGCCTCCATCATCACGGATCAGGATACCTGAATCAACCAGAGTATTTATCACTTCTTCCAGGTAGAAAGGATTTCCCTCTGCCTTTCCCCAGACAAATTGTCGCAAGCCTTGCGGAAGATCCTTAGTCTTCAGAAGAGATTCCACCATCGCTCCTGCTTCCGCTGATGAGAAATCTTGGAGCTTAATCTCCTGATACCTGTTGCCAAGGCTGTTTATCTGGTGGTCGGTAAATAGGGCAAAAGGACCCCTGTATACACAAAGAAGGATTGTGGCACTACGGAATTCCAATAAGATAGACTTGAGCAGGTCTAATGAGGATAGATCAGCCCAGTGAATGTCTTCCAGACAAATGACCATTGGAGCATTTTCAGCTAAGGCAGAAAGGACAACTTTTACTGCCTCTTTAAGACGGGACTTCCAGAGTTCAGGGCTTACACTTTTAATTTCAGGGTAGTCCAGAGCATAAAGACTCCCCAGGTAAGGCGTTACCTCCCCACCCTTTCCCATGAGTTGATCGATGTTAATCTCAATCTTTTCTTTTACCTTTTCAGGCGGATCACTCTCTTTGATTTGCCAGACGCTGCTAAAGAGATCAATTAAGGTGAAATAGGGGATACTCTGGGAGTAAGGATAGGCATGTCCCAGCACCCACCGAATTCTACTAAGATCTAAACTATCCCTGAATTCTTCAATAAGTCTGCTCTTTCCAGTTCCTGCATCACCGTAAATGGAGAGAACGGTACCCTCTCCGTTTGAGAGCTGTTTGACGGCTTCATGAAGTTGGGCCAGCGCTGCTTCCCTGCCAATAAAATCACCTCTCATGCCAGAGAGCCGGTGCACTTTAACTGGCCTTTCCTTTTCTCTCACTACCTTAAAAGCTTGTAGTGGAGCAGTCTTGCCTTTGACCACGATCGGTTCTAATTTTACAAAAGTAAAATATCCTTCTGCTTGGCGGTAGGTTTCCAATCCCACCAGGATTTCTCCAGCCAGGGCCATATTTTCAAGCCGTGAGGCAATATTGATCGTGTCCCCTGTTATGCCATGAGTCCCCTTCTTCAAGTCCACTTCACCGGTTACCACAAGACCGGTATTGATACCCGTATGCATTGATAAGGGCTGACCAAGTTTTTCTTCAAAATCTGGACTCATATTTTCCACTAAATAGTGAATTTCCCTGGCAGCCCGAATTGCCCTGACAGGATCATCTTCGTGAACCCTTGGCAGCCCGAAAACAGCCATGACTGCATCACCGATAATCCTCTCGATAAAACCCTCGTACTTGTAGATGATCTGGACGATCTCCCCAAAAATCCTGCTCATAATTTCTTTGATGTCTTCCGGGTCGAACCTTTCAGTCATGGCGGTATAACCGGATACATCGGAGAAGAGCACGGTCACTTGCTTGCGCTCCTCTTCAACTTCAGCAGTTGATTTGTCTCTTTCTTCTTTAGCTTCATCCAATTTTTGACCACATTCGCTACAGAATTTATCTCTTGGAAAGATTTCAGCACCGCATTGGGGACAAAGCAATGAAAGCCTGGCTCCGCACTCATAGCAGAATTTCTTTTTCTCAGGATTGTCAGTTTGACACTCTGAGCATTTCATATTTGACGCCCTCCAAAACTAAATAAGGGTCAATTTAGGAGACAAAAGTACAGTTTTTGAACTTAGTGGAATCGAGTATAAGTGAGATGGCTTGTGTCAATTCACAGCCGATTTCATATATTATAGTCTCCTTCGAACACGATGAAACAGCGAAATATCTTTCCAAGAAGGAGATGTTAATGAAGGGGGCGGAAATGCACAGATGCAAAGCTTTGCTGTGGTAACAAAGGCTGGATAGAAAGGTAGATGGTAAGAAAATGCTCTCATTTCATAGGTAACCCGGCTATCTCTTAAATGCGAGACCCGTAGCTTTCCGTCCCCACCTCACAGTGGGTTTGGCTTTTTCTAAGAGTAAGATAAGAAAGGCCTTAAAGAAAAGGCCCAGAAAATTAAATTGTTAATAAGATTAATGTCCCCTAATTTCTGGCTTGTGTCAACAAAAAATTAGGATAGACGAAACATCCGATTTCTTCCGAATACAATATATCAGCAATTGTCATTATGGGTTTGAGTTCATTGCATGGGAACCTCGTCTTCAGGAAACACCCCGATCAATTGGCCGAGCACCCGCAATTTGATCTTCACCGGCGGCATCTGATACAATCCAGGTAGGGGGTTTAATCCTGCCCCCGCTCACATCTCTCATCACCACGTCCAGCACCGCCTCCTGAAGAGCCCCGTCCACGCCTGTGATCCATATATCCACCGAAAACCGGTCAGGATAGATCTTTTTGGGGAAAACTCTGGCGGTATAGGTGCCCCCGGAGCGGGTTGGCGAAAACAGCCGGCGCAACGCAAAACCCACGGGGAAACCCACCAACCCTGCGTAACGCTGTCCCCAGACACAAGCGGCATGGAACGCCGCATCCAGGGGAAAGGGCGAACCCAGGGGGATCGGCAATCCACCGATCGAGGGTGCGTAAACCGTTGCCTCAGCACCCTTCTTGAACAGGCTTACACCGTCTTTCAGGTTGTGATAAGTGGGACCAAAGGGGACCAGACTTTTGTAGATGGTTTCAACGGAAATATGATATTCGGGCATTTCCCGATTTTTTGAAAGGAGCCGATCCGAGATTCTTGGAAAATCCTGGAAACACAGTGCTGCATGTTCTTTGGTTCGGGTGATCATCGCGTTTCCGGATCGGGTTCTGGTAATGAGCTTTGAAACCACGGAGCCATTATCAAGAACCTCCAGATCGTTAAACGCGTCAATCCGGTACTGAGCATTTTCAATGACCAGAAACTTATCAAACCGGGCGTCCCGGATATAATGAACGGCCGTTCCCGGAAAATGGGCCAGGGTGGATGCCGCCAGTATTTCCATGGCTTCCACTGCCGGCATAACGGCTTTGCCCTGGAATTGATGGTCCATGAGGTAGGGTGGGACCTTAATAGCCAGGGGCAGCCGTACCCGATCCGTTATTTTGGGAAGACGTTCCATAGGTGACGGGTTTTTTTATCAATGGCCACAGGGGTTCCCGCGGCATTCAGGGCACAATGTCGCGTAAAACCCTTGCAAACAATTTCCCCGGTTTCCCCATGGCAAATGATATAATCAAACGCCAGGCGAACCCGTTCCAGTTTTCCGGGTATGGTATAAATCCACAGGGGATCATCGTAACCAAGGGACGAATGGTATGTAACACCCACTTCGATGATGGGGTAAATATGGCCCCCG
>CAYSFQ010000029.1:0-20119 GCA_964430575.1 uncultured Desulfobacteraceae bacterium | reverse complement strand
TTCGGACTGCGCATCTTGTTTTTCAATCCCCATGGGATTTGAATAGGATACGGGCGCTTTTATAATGAATCAGCAACGGTTTTTCAATGACTATTCATTTCTTTATCCTTGACTCCATAGTTTATTTATCTATACTTTTTATAAAAAATACGATCATTAAGAGGATTTTTTCTGATATGACCATTGGGAAAAAAACCCTTGAGGAACAACTCAATTACCAGAAAAAACTAAATGGCATCACCAATAAAATTCACTCGGCCAAAGACACCAATGACATCCTCCTGAAACTGCACGGTGATCTTCTGGAGTTTTTTGATGCGGACCGATTGACCATTTATGTGGTCGATACCGTCAGAAGAGAGATCTATTCAAAAATCAAGACCGGTGATGAGCCCATAGAGATTCGTGTGCCCATCAGCAAAAAGAGTCTGGCGGGCTTCTGCGCGGCCACGGGAAAACTTCTGAACATCAAGGATGTTCGCGATTCAGATGAGTTACAATGCATTGACCCCGGCCTGACATTTGACCTCACCTGGGACAAGAAAACCGGTTACTGCACAAAAGAGATGCTGGTGGTGCCGGTCGTTTATGATCGCTACCTGTTGGGAATCATTCAACTGATCAACAAGAAAACCGGTGAATGCTTCAATCAGACGGATCAGTCGGCGGTGCTGGATATTTCAAAGGTGCTGGGCATCGCTATTTTCAAAAACCAGAAGGCCGCCCAAGCCGCGAAACCCACCAAATTCCAGTTTCTCATCTCCAATGGTATTTTGACGGAAAACGATATTAATGAAGCCATCAAACTTTCAGCAAAGACTGGGAAAAGTACCGAAGCGGTTTTGATGTCTGATTTTAAAATCTCAAAAGAGATGATCGGCAATTCACTGTCGGAGCACTACAAAACCCGCTTTATTCCCTACGAAGACAATATGATCATTCCGGGGGAACTTCTCAAAGATTTTAAGCCAGGATTTTTCAAAACCCATGTTTTTGTTCCTCTCAGTGATGAGGAGGGAAAAATTGCCGTGGTCATGGAAAACCCCGACTATCTCCCGGCACGGGATGTCATCAAACGGATCATTCAAACGAAAGAACTGGAGTACTGCGTCTCGACCCGGGAAGATATCTTCAGGATGATTGATCATTTCTTTGTGGGAAGCGGCGAAGAAATCATTGCGGATTCGGGAAGCATCGAGGACATTTTGGGCCAATTGAAATCCGAAGACGATGACGAACCCGAGGAAAGCGAGGGGGTGACCGAGAACGACACGGCCATCGTTCAACTGATCAACAAGTCGATTATCGACGCCTATGCGCGAAATGCTTCCGACATCCACGTGGAACCCCGACCGGGCAAAAAAAATACCGTGATCCGGTTCCGGATCGACGGGGCCTGCCAGGTGTACCAGACCATCCCTTACACTTTCAAAAGGGCCATTGTTTCCCGCCTAAAAATCATGAGCGACCTGGATATATCCGAAAGACGCAAGCCTCAGGACGGGAAAATCAAATTCAAAAAATATGCCCCTTTGGATATTGAACTTCGTGTGGCCACCATTCCTACCGCCGGGGGCAACGAAGACGTGGTGCTGAGATTGCTGGCCGCCGGCAAACCGATCCCTCTGGACAAGATGGGGATGAGTGACCAGGCCTATCGGTCCTTCGTTGAGATAATTTCCCAGCCATACGGCATCGTGCTGGTGGTCGGACCCACGGGAAGCGGCAAAACCACCACCCTTCACGCGGCCATGGGCCATATTAACAAACCCGAAACCAAGATCTGGACCGCCGAAGACCCTGTGGAAATCACCCAGGAAGGCCTCCGCCAGGTCCAGGTCATCCCCAAAATCGGATTCGATTTTGCGACCGCCATGCGGGCTTTCCTGAGGGCTGACCCGGATGTTATCATGGTGGGTGAAATGCGCGACAAGGAAACCGTTTCAATGGGAATTGAAGCGTCGCTTACCGGCCACCTGGTCCTGAGCACCCTTCACACCAACAGCGCGCCGGAAACCATCACCCGATTGCTCGACATGGGCATGGACCCTTTTAATTTCGCCGACGCCTTGCTCGGGGTCCTGGCCCAGCGTCTGCTGAGAACCCTTTGCAAGGAGTGCAAGGAAGCCTATCACCCCGAAAAAAGCGAATTCGACGTCCTGGTTCGATCCTATGACGGCGATTTCGACCAGCTTGGATTTTCATACAACGACGATTTTGTCCTGCACAAAGCAAAGGGCTGCTCAAAATGCGGCCGCACCGGCTATGCGGGAAGAACCGCCATTCATGAGCTTCTGGTGGGAACAGATGAAATCAAGGCGATGGTTCAGAGTCGTTCAAAAGTGAAAACCCTGAAAGATCAGGCCATAAAGGATGGCATGACAACCCTCATGCAGGAGGGTATCAGGAAAATCTGCCTGGGTCTGACGGACCTTTCCCAGGTGAGGCGGGTGTGTATGCAGTAAAAACAGTCCCTTAAGCGCTCAACCTCTTCTACAAGCTGTCATGTGCCAATACCGATACATGGGTCCTGGAAAATTTTCAGATTCGGATACACACCTTTGGTCAATACCTTACGAATAATGGTAATGCCTTGCATTATTTCATTAGCACTTACGTTCAAATGAGGCCGGAAGCGGATCCCCTTTTCCCCACAACCTACCATCAAGAGTTTTTCCTGTAAAAATGCTTTAAGAAGCTTGTCGCGTGTCTCGTTGTCCGGCACATCAAAAGCGCACATGAGCCCTCTGCCTCTGGGACTAAAAACCACATCCGGAAAATCCAGCGCCAAGCGTTGAAGCTCAGTTAATAACAGATCACCCTGAACACGTGCATTTTCCAGCAAATTTTCTTCTTCAATAATACGCAAAATATGGGTGGCACGAACCATATCGATGAGATTGCCCCCAAAAGTAGAGTTGATACGGCTCCGTTCAGTAAAAACATTGCATTTCACCGAATTAATACGTGTTGATGCCAATATGCCACAGACCTGGAGTTTTTTTCCGAAACTGATAATATCAGGTTTAACGCCAAAATGTTCATGGGCCCAGAACTTGCCGGTCAACCCAATCCCTGTCTGGATTTCATCCATAATGAATAAGATATCGTTGGTGTCACAAATTTTGCGAATGGCCTGGAAGAATTCTTTACGAAAATGGTTGTCCCCACCCTCTCCCTGGATCGGTTCAATGATGAGTCCTGCAATGCCATCGCCTTCTGCAGCAATTACTGCATTTATTTGTTTCAATGCCTCATTCTCAAGCTTTTCAACCGCGTCTAAATTATGCTGCTTATTAATCGGGAAGATAATTTTAGGGTTGATGATCCTGGGCCAGCCGAATTTCGGAAAATATTTTGTCTTCCGGGGATCGAAGGTGTTAGTCAAAGAAAGTGTGTAGCCGCTGCGACCATGGAATGCCTGCTGGAAATGAATAATCTTTGTGCCACGTTCAGTTTTATGCCCCTTGGCAAAGTTGTTTTGTACTTTCCAGTCAAATGCCGCTTTGAGAGCATTTTCAACAGCAAGTGCTCCCCCTTCAATGAGGAAGGCATGGGGAAGATAATCAGGCATGCCGATTTGTGAAAAAACGTCCATGAACTCAGCCATGGCTGCTGTGTACACATCTGAGTTGGACGGCTTCTGTACTGCCATTTTGCCAAGCTGGTCAGTGATTGCCAGGAGTTTGGGGTGATTAAAGCCAATCGCCATGGAGGCATACATGGAAAAAAAATCAAGATACCTGTCTCCATTTCGCTGATCAACAAGCCAAGAGCCCTTGGATTTGTCCAAGTCGACGATGAAATCGAACCCTTCGATCAGGAGGTGTTTGGCAAGGAGAGTTTTAACCTTATACGGATCAATCATCTTTTACCTCCAGTAATTTTGATTTTATGAGCCAATGTCAAAGTTTATACCCTGAGCCAAAGGCAGGTCGGTTCCATAGTTAATGGTGACTGTTTGTCGACGCATATATGCTTTCCATGAATCTGAACCTGCCTCCCGGCCACCGCCGGTCTCTTTCTCTCCTCCAAAAGCGCCGCCGATCTCGGCACCGGATGTGCCAATATTGACATTGGCAATACCACAATCTGAACCTTGCTGAGAAAGAAACTCCTCTGCCTGGCGTAAATTCCTGGTAAAAATGGATGATGATAAGCCTTGTTTTACATCGTTCTGGATTGCTATAGCGTTTGCCACCGGACCTGAATATTTTACCAGGTACAGAAGAGGTCCAAAAGTTTCAGTCTTGACTATCGGATATTGACTTTCTACCTCTGCTAAGGCAGGCGTCACATAGCAGCCTGATTCATACCCTTTTCCTAAAAGCACCTTGCCGCCATAAATGACCTTGCCACCTTGCTGATTAACCTTTTTCAGTGCTTCAACATATTGAGCAACCGCCGCCTTACTGATCATTGGCCCCATATGGTTCTGTTCATCCAGAGGATCTCCTATTTGTATACTTTCGTATGCCTTTATCAGGGCTTTCTTTACGTTATGGTAGATTTCTTCATGAACAATAAGCCTTCTGGTGGTCGTGCAGCGCTGGCCGGCTGTTCCCACGGATCCAAAGACAACAGCGGGCATGGCAAGCTCGAGGTCAGCATGTTCAGTGATGATGATGGCATTATTGCCGCTCAGTTCCAGGATGGTTCTCCCTAATCGCTTGGCAACCACCTCGGCAGCGTGTCGGCCTACAGGGACTGAGCCGGTGAATGAGATAAGAGGAATGCGTGGATCATTCAGTAGTCTCTCGCCAAGATCAGAGCCTTTACCTATCACCAGAGAAAATATCCCTTCCGGCGCATTGTTTTCCTCAAGGACTCTCCCAATGATTTTTTGAGTGGCAATTGCTGAAAGTGGCACTGTTGAAGACGGTTTCCAGATGGTTACATCTCCGCATATCGCTGCTATCATTGCATTCCAGGCCCATACTGCCACAGGGAAATTAAAAGCCGTTGCGATGCCGATCATGCCCAATGGCTGATACTGTTCATACATCCTGTGTAAGGAACGCTCCGACTGCATGGTAAACCCGGAAAGCATTCGGGACTGCCCAACCGCATAATCACAAATATCGATCATTTCCTGAACTTCACCAAGACCCTCCTGCAGGGATTTCCCCATTTCATAGGAGATAAGTGTACCGAGAGGCTCTTTGAATTTTCGGGTCATGAGTCCAATCTGCCGGACAATTTCACCTCGCTTGGGTGCAGGAATCATCCGCCAGGACGAAAAGGCAGCCTGTGCATTTTTAATAACATTTTCATATGCTTCAGGTGGTGTACTGAAAACAGATCCGATGATTTTCCCATCAACAGGAGAGGTAACCGCTATTTTCGTTTTTGACTGTACTGTGTCCCACGACATACCGGTGGAGGTGCCTGAATTTTGTTTCTTAATTCCTAGCTTTTTCAGAAAGTTCATATCACCCTCCCTGTGTGAGTCAGCTTGATCGCGTGCAGATGGGGTGCTGCTGAAAAGTTACTCATAATTTAAAGATATTACCAAGATGGGAGGAGGTCAACCAGTTCTTTCATCGCCTCTGGCTCTTGGCCTCCCTCACTTTTTTTCTCTGACCAAGAGATTTACATGGCTCTGTCATGTGGTTCTCGGCATTGCAAAGTGAAAGACCTGAAAGATCAGGCCATAAAGGAAGGCATGACCACCCTCATGCAGGAGGGTATCCGGAAAATCTGACTGGGCCTGACGGACCTTTCCCAGGTGAGGCGGGTGTGTATGCAGTCAAAACAGTCCCTTAGCCGCTCAACCTCTTCTCAGCATCAACAATCCACTTCATCACCCGGGGAATGGCCTCCGGGTTGATGGAAACCGCATCCACGCCCACCTCCACCAGAAGCGACACCAGGGCCGATGCATTGGCCAGCAACCGTCCCCGCACCGTAACCGTGCCGCCGGACGTACGGCAGGCGTCACGCATCTGCTCCAGAGCCTTTCTCATGGACTCCCCCGTATCCCCGGCCCCAGCCCCGGCCGACCAGACCCACCGCTGCAATTTTCTGATATCGAGGGAGAACCCATCAAACAGGTTTGCGAACTCCTGTGCAAGGGTCCAATTGGCGGCATAGTCACAACACAGGTAAACGCGAAACCCTTCTTCCCCCCGCTTGAGACCTGTTCTTTCCAGCAGATCCAGAACCGCCTGGGCTTGGGCCGGCTGCTCACAGTAAGGCATCATGAGATGAAGGTTGTTAAACCCGTGTTCATGACGCACGCGCCGAAACGCCTCGCACTCCATGGCAAAGGCTTCACCATAGGGCTCACTCAAATAACGACGCGTACCTCGCAGATCCGGCCCATGGGAATTAAAAATATCTTCAGACCGATTTCCGCCGATCAACTGGCGATATTCTTTCGGTTCAAAATTCGTGGGTCGCACCACCACGGGATCGGGAAGCCGGGATGCGGCAATCTTTGCCAGACAAGCCGTCAGCCGGTTTACAACATATTCTTTCGGGTTCCGGTATCCTTCCGTCAAAGCGTTTACCCGGTATTTATCGCTTTGATTCAGCAACTTGTTCGGATGGATCGCCGCCAACGGGTGAATCCTGATCACATTTTGATAAATATAATCCATCCTCACCAGCCCGATACCCCGGCATGGTAGCCGCCACCACTGAAATGCCGCGGCGTCGCTTGCCATATTGATCATCACATCCAGGTCCGTGTAGGGAAAATCCCGAAGGTGATAACTTTCTTCAGCGTAATCTACCGCACCATCATAAACAAAGCCGTGATCCCCTTCGATGGACTGAACCGTCACTTCCTGACCATGGGTCAAGTCATCCGTGGCTGAAAGGGTTCCCACAAGACCCGGGATTCCGATCTCCCTGCAAATGAGGGCTGCATGGGAATTCCGGCTTCCGAAATCGGTCACCAGGGCTCTGATATTTTTTTCCTGCAAATCCCCTACCCAGGCGGTATTGGCCTGCTCCGCCACCAGAACCGTGGCATCCTTTAACTGATCAATTTCCTCAAAGCTGTTAATGAGAAACACCTTTCCTCTGGCAATCCCTTCACCAATACTAACCCCGGTCAGAATTTTCCGGCCGCGCTCTTCCAGCCGGCAGAAAGAAAGCCCCGCATCCCGCTTGAAACTGTCCGTAACGGGTCTTGCCTGCGTTATGAAAAGCTCGCCTGAAACACCATCCATGGCCCATTCCATATCCATGGGCCGCCCGTAGTAATCTTCAATCAACACCGCCCATCGGCCCAGTTTCAGAATTTCATCGTTGCTCAATACCAGGGTGTACCGCTCTTCAGGGGTTGTGGGCTTCGCTTCAATCCCACCGCCCGGTTTGAAAACATATTTTTTCTGTTTAACACCGAAATGTTTTTCCACAATGGGGTTGCCGCCCTGCCCCCCGAGAAAAAGTTTGTAGACACGGTATTCATCGGGAATGGTCTCACCGGCCACATCGCTTTCCCCCAGCCCCCAGGAGGCAGTCATCATGATCATATCGGGAAATCCCGTTTCCTTGTCAATGCTGAACATGACCCCCGCTTTTTCTGAACGGACCATGCGCTGAACGGCCACACAGAGGGAAGAACCAAGATCATCCATGCCCATTCTTTCCCGGTATCGAATGGCCCTGTCGGTAAAAAGGGAGCCAAGACACCTGCGGCAAGCCCAAAGCAGGTTTTCTTCACCCTGAATATTCAAATGGGTATCCAACATCCCCGCAAAGCTGGCGCCCGGCTGGTCCTCAGAGGTCGCACTGCTCCGTACCGCCACAGCCAGGGAATCCTCTTTATACTGAACACAAAGATGCCGATATGCGCTTCTGATGGCTGTAGCCACTTTTTCTGGAAAAACGCTTTTGAAAATCAGATCTCGAATACCCTTTCCCGCCTGCCTCAGTTGCAGCTGTTTTCCCTGGTATTGCCGCAGAATTGAACCCATTCTTTCTTCCAGATCATTTTCTTTGATAAAGCAACGGTATGCATCAACTGTTGTTGAAAATCCATCCGGCACACGCACCCCTGCACTTGAGAGACCTCTCAGCATTTCGCCTAAGGAAGCACTCTTCCCCCCCACTTGACCGATGTCATCATAACCCACATCCTTCAAGCGTCTAACAAATGGATTTTGCTCAAAACTATTTTTATCCATTCTATCTCAATCCCACAACGTTTAACTCAAATTTTATCCATTTTTAAGCAGGAGTATAGGGTCATCACAAATACCGGTCAAGAAAGAAAGGGGGAAATGCCTGATCATTGATTGAATTCCATTGAGCAAATGCGCTTTTTCTGATATGGGTATCCCCAGAAAAAATACGAAGTCACTTTTGATATATTTTTCTTTTCCATAAACAAAATTAGCACATTATGCCCATCTTTGAATATGAGTGTCAAAATTGCCTGCACCAGTTCCAGCGTCTCATCATGAAAGCGGAAGAGGCCGCGTCCCTGGTCTGCCCCGATTGCGGAAAAACCCGGTTGAGAAGGCTTGTTTCCAGGGTAGCCTACCACCAGTCGGAAATGGATCGGATTGACAGCTATGATCCTTCAGCGAGACAAAGCGATACTTTCATGAAAGATACCCGAAACATCGGACTGCATGCCAAAAAACGCGCCCGGGAGATGGGCGTCGATCTGGGCACCAGTTTTGACGCCAAAGTGGAAAAGTTGAGAACTGATCCGGGCTCTGTGGTTGATAGCAGCGAATAGGGGAGTTCCAAAATGGCCAGAGAAGGCGATGTGGTTTTAATTTATCACGAAGACAACCCGACCGTTTTTGCCCGTGTGGAAGATATCAGACCGGATATGAAGAAAGACTGGTATCATCTCACCATGTTGCTGCTCACCATCCCCACGCAGACCGTTACATGGATCCTCAAAGACGTCTACATTGAAGGTGAAACATTTACCATGGGCGGAAAATCCATGAGACTGGAGGCAGTCAAAAAGATTGTACTGGAAGAAGTAAAGAAGCAACCCGTCGAAGATGATGCGCGGAAGACCCCTCAGAAATCGGGGACCATCGTCCCGTTTAAGAAACGTTGAAAGGAGGCCCTTGATAAGTCGATGAACAAGTTTTATGTTTTCCTTTTTCGTACGGTTCTCGCAGCCGTTTTTGCCATTATTGTTTCCCGGCTTTTCTTTCAGGATACGTCCTTCATCAAGGTCGCCGGTCTGGGGGCTGCGCTGCTGGGTTTTAGCTATCTATTTGAATATATCAGGAAAAAAGATCAATAAGGGGGATCATCATGAAAAACAGTCAATTTGTGTACTCTTTTAATAAAGGGGATGGAAAAAACAAGAAACTCCTTGGGGGAAAAGGAGCTAATCTCTGTGAAATGACCCAGATCGGGCTTCCCGTACCGCCGGGCTTTGTCATCACCACCGAAGCGTGCCTGGACCATGTGGCGCAGAAAAAATCCGGTCTTAACCCGGAATTATCTGACCAGATACGAACTGCCATGGAGGGGCTTGAAAAAGAGACGGGGAAAAAATTCGGTGACCCGGCCGGCCCCCTTCTGGTTTCGGTTCGATCCGGGGCCGCCATGAGCATGCCGGGCATGATGGATACCATCCTGAACCTGGGGCTCAATGAGGCATCAGTTAAAGGCTTGATCAAGATTTCAAAAAATGAGCGCTTTGTATACGATCTGTATCGAAGGCTGATCCAGCTTTTCGGAAACATCGCCCTGGACATGAAGGATGAAGATTTTAGCATTATTTTCGATAATATAAAGAAAGAAAATAAAGTAGAAGAAGATGTTGATCTGGATGCGGCAGCCCTTAAAAAAACATGCAAGCAGTTCCTGGATGTGGTTGAAAAAAAGACCGGAAAACCATTTCCACAAGACCCCTACGTTCAGCTGAACATGGCCGTGGAAGCGGTATTCGGTTCCTGGATGGGAAAACGGGCCATCGATTACAGACGGGAGTTCAAAATCACCAAAGAGATGGCCAACGGAACCGCAGTGAATATCTGCACCATGGTTTTCGGCAACATGGGAAACGACAGCGCCACCGGCGTTGCCTTTACCCGGGATCCGGCCAACGGAGCAAACCGCTTCTTCGGGGAATACATGATCAATGCTCAGGGGGAAGATGTGGTTGCCGGCATTCGGACCCCTCTACCTATCCGTAAATTACGTGGGGAGATGCCGGACGTTTATCCGGAGCTGATGAAATTACGGCACACCCTTGAAAATCACTACCGTGAAGTTCAAGACCTCGAGTTCACCATAGAAAACAGAAAGCTGTATTGCCTGCAGACCCGAAGCGCCAAAATGAATGCCGCCGCCCTCATTAAAACCTCCATCGACATGGTGAATGAAGGGCTTATTTCCGAAGAAGAGGCCCTGCTGCGCATTCAGCCCGACATGTTGGAACAACTGCTTCATCCCCGCCTTGACCCCGAAGCGAAAGCCGATGTCCTGGCCCAGGGCTTGCCGGCATCCCCCGGGGCCGCATCGGGTAAAATGGTTTTTGATGCGGACCGAGCCGAGAGCAAAGCGAAACTGGGAGAAAAAGTGATCCTGGTGAGGCAGGAAACCAAGCCGGAAGACATTCACGGCTTTTTTGCGGCCCAGGGAATCCTGACCAGCCGGGGCGGCAAGACGTCCCACGCAGCCGTGGTGGCCCGAAGCATGGGAAAGCCCTGCGTGTCAGGCTGTGAGGCCATTGCCATAGAAGACGCTGCCCGTGAAGCCGTGATCGGCGGAATGACCCTCAGGGAGGGGGAAATGATCACCATCGACGGCACCACCGGGAATGTTTACGGGGGCAGCGTTCCCACCATTGAACCCGAATTTGTGGAAGACCTGCTGGTACTGTTGGAGTGGGCGGACGAAATCAGCGAACTTAAAGTCATGGCCAATGCCGATACCCCTGACGGGGTTTCCAAAGCCAGAAAATACGGCGCTGTGGGGATCGGCCTTTGTCGAACGGAACGGATGTTCAACCAACAGGAGAGGCTCCCGGTAGTCCAGGAAATGATCCTGGCGGAGAGTACCCCTGATCGACAGGCGGCGCTAGACAAACTCCTTCCTTTCCAGAGGAATGACTTCAAGGAGATCTTTCGTCTGATGGACGGATACCCGGTAACCATACGCCTGCTGGATCCACCCATTCACGAGTTTCTGCCTTCCTCGGATGAACTCATCAGCGAAATTGATAAGCTTGGGGAATTGAAACAAACCATTGAAGGCATGAGCGACCTGCCGGATACGCTTCAACTCATTGACCCTGAACTCCATGGCCGTTATGCGGCCAACCTTGATGCCATGCTGGCGGGCTTGCAGGAATTGAAATCCAAACACCTGGAAGGGCCCATGATTGAAAACAAAGAACGGATGCTCAGGAAGGTCAGGGATCTGACGGAGATCAACCCCATGCTGGGCCACCGTGGTGTCAGACTGGGCATCACCTACCCCGAGATCTACGCCATGCAGATCAGGGCCGTACTGGAGGCCGCTGCAGAGCACCTTCGAGAGGGCGGCCGGGTGGCCCCGGAAATCATGATACCCCAGGTATGCACCCTAAAGGAACTCAAGTGGGTTCACGGCTATGTGACTGATATAAAGAAGGATATAGAGAAAAAATTTGAGATCTCTATCCCCCTTGAATTCGGAACCATGATAGAAGTAGTCCGGGCCTGCATGCGCGCGGGCAGGATCGCGGAGCTGGCCGAATTCATGTCCTTCGGCACCAACGACCTGACCCAGGCCACCTTCTCTTTTTCAAGGGAGGATGCCGAAAACAAATTAAGATCTGGGCATTCTTCAAAACAACCCGTTTGAAGTCCTGGATATCAAGGGGGTTGGCCGACTCATGAAGATGACGATCAAGTGGGCCAGAAAAACCAGGCCCGGAATGACAGTGGGCATCTGCGGCGAGCAGGGCGGACATCCCGAATCGATCCGGTTCTGCCACCACATCAAAATGACCTATGTTTCCTGCTCACCCCCGAGGGTGCCCATCGCCAGACTGGCAGCAGCACACGCTAAAATAAAGGAGAAGGAATTCGTGTTTGATTAACAAACCCGCACATTGAACACAAAAATAGCGCCGTTCCCTCCGATTCTATTCGAATCAACTGGGAACCGGCGCTGTTTTTTTCGATAACGTCTTATCCCTCTTTCCGGCGCTCTTCCTCACTTCGAATTTCGCGCCGGAGCAGCTTTCCCACCTTGCTTTTGGGCAGCATATCCCGAAACTCGATATACTGGGGGACCTTGTAGCCGGCCAGCCGCTTGCGGCACCACTTGATGAGGTCGTACCCGGTGATGCCTTTCACATCCTCTTTTAAGACCACGAAGGCCTTGATGCGCTCCCCCACCTTTTCGTCGGGAATGCCCACCACGCAGGCGCCGATGACCGCCTGGTTTTCCTGCAATACCCCTTCGATCTCGGAAGACGACACCCGGTATCCTTTGTGCTTGATGGTGTCTACGGTGCGGTCCACAAAATAGTAATGACCGTTTTCATCAATGGTCAATACATCGGCGGTCCGATAATAGAGAAGGCCATCGATATCCACAAAGGCTTCCTTGGTTTCATCCGGCTTGTTCCAGTAGGCGCTGACCATGCGGTCCGAATGAACCAGGGCCTCTCCTTGCTCACCCGGTGCCACGGGCTCCAAGGTGGCCGGATCCACCAGTTTGACCGTTTTGCTGGGCACCACCCGGCCGATGCTTTTGGGAGGATTCTCCTCGTCGGTGGGACACATGGTGACCCCGCCGCAGGTCTCGGTGGCGCCATACCCCTGATAAATGGGACGATCAAACTTTTTGCGCCACCGGTTGCTGATCTCCTCCGGCAACACATCGCCCCCGTTGAAAACGTAGCTGAGAGAAGAGAGATCATAAAAATCGATGCGGTCATGATCCAGGATCATTCGGTAGAGGGTGGGAACCCCGATCAATGTTTTGGCTTTGAGCCGTTGTATGGAATCAAAAATAGCATCCAGGTTCACCTTGGGCATGAGGATGATGGCGCCACCCACCAGAAGGGTGCTCAAAACACAAGTCTGGCCAAGGATATGAAAAAGCGGCGCAGTACCCAAAACTACATTTTCATCCGGTTTGAACAGGGGGTCGCAAATGGAAATCTGCTCTCCCGCCGATTCCAGGTACAATCCGTGGGAGATGGGAACGCCCTTAGGGAATTTGGTGGTACCGCCGGTATAGATGATCTCCGAGATGTCTTTGCCCTTCTGGGTCAGCGGCGGCAAGGCCTTCGCGCCAGGGTTCCCTTTGACCATATCTCCGAACCAGAGGGTGTCGTCTTCCTTGGCTACCTTCCCTTTGGGCACCCGGTCAAAAGTCCAGCCAAAGAGCTTTTTCCATCCCGGCAACAGGTCCGTGAGTTTTATGGCAATCGCCTTTTTGAGGTCGGTTTCGGGAATAGCTTGTTTCACATAGCCGAAATTGGTATCCGAACAAACGATGTGTTTCGCGCCGCTGTCATTGGCAATATAGACCAGATCATGTTTGGTATAGATGGGCGTAATGGGCACCACCACGGCGCCGGCCCGCTGTATGCCCAGCCAGGCCACCACCCAGTGAACGCTGTTGGGCACATAGAGAATTATCCGCTCCCCTTCCACCACACCCGCATCTCTTAATGAGGCGGCGAAATTCTCGACCAGGCCAAGAATGGTTTTATAGGTGAAGCGGGTGCCCAGATAAATGATGGCCGTTTTGTTGCCGTTTTCTTCTGCGGTCGCGGCAAAGGTTTCAAAAATATTTCCGTCGGGGTTGAGTGGGGTCATGGTTATCAAATACCAAAATAGGCGGCCTTGACCTCTGGATTATCCATCAGTTCCAAGCCGGTGCCGGTTAATGTCAACATACCGTTTTCAATAATATAGCCGAAATCAATCATGGGGAGCACGGGCCGCGCAAACTGTTCGCTGATGACCACGGTGATGCTCGAATCCGTTTTCAAGCCCTTGATGGCATCCACCAGCACATGCTGCATCATGGGGCTCAAACCGAGAAGGGGTTCATCCAGCAGAAGCAATTGTGGTCGAGCCACCAGGGCCATACCCACGGCCAGCATCTGCTGCTCGCCGCCGCTCATGAACCCTGCCTTTCGCGATTTTAACGGGACCAGAGCGGGGAACAGATCAAAGACATACGAAATGGTTTCCTGGATTTCAGATCGTTTCCGCAGATACCCCGCCATTTGCAGATTCTGGAGAACATCGCTTTCAGGGAAAATGGGATGCCGTTCGCGGCAGAGCACGATCCCCTTTTTAACCCGTTCGCTGGGCCGGGTGTCGGAGATATTCTCCCCCTTGTAGAAGATCTTCCCATAGACCGTAATCCGTTCGCCGCCCCGACGTTTTTCCTTTATCCGCATATCGATGATCAGGCCTGAAAGCGTGTTCATCAACGTTGTTTTCCCCGCACTGTTCGAACCGATGACCCCCACCACCTGCCCTTCCCGGATTTCCATTCCGAAATCGTTTAAGGCCAGGGCGTTTTCAAAAAAGACCATCAGGTTTTGAACTTCAAGCATTTTTCATCCCCATTTACAGGTGGCTAAAGTGATCTAAAGTGACTAAAGTGATCTAAAGTGACTAAAGTGATCTAAAGTTGGAGCGGATTTCGGATACATTAAAACACAGTCCAGCCATTTGATTACCATTAGATACTTCAATATTAACATTCCCTTTAAAAATCAAATTTCCTTAACTTTAGATCACTTTAGCTCACTTCCAACTTCAGGCACTTCTCTTTCACTCCGCCTCGCTGCCCAGATAGGCTTCTTTTACGTCCGGGCTTTCCATAACATCAATCGCCAGGCCCTCGGCAATCTTTCGCCCGTAATTCAGCACCATCACCCGGTCGGCGATGCGGAAAAGCTCTTTGAGTCGATGTTCAATCATGATAATGGTTTTGCCCTGGTGTTTGAGCTTTTCAATAATGGGCACGATGCTGGCCACCTCCGCCAGACTCAGGCCGGAAAAGAGTTCATCCAGGATAATCAGATCCGGACGAAGGGCCATTGATTTGGCCAGTTCCAGCCGCTTCAGGTACCCCTGGGGCAGTGCGCCCGCTTTTTTGTAGCTCACATGGGCGTCCCGTTCAAAACCCACTTCTTCCAGCAGATCCAGGGCTACCGCGTCTCTATTCCCGTACCTGCCGCCTTTCAGTTTCTTGACCCGGGGGGAATAGAGCGGCACGATGAGGTTCTTGTAGGCCGGCAGCTGGTAAAAAGGCCGAACCATCTGGAAGGTTCTGGAGATTCCCTCACCCACTACCTTGTAGGGAGGCCAACCGGTAATGTCTTTTCCCCGGAATTCAATACGACCCGCCACCGGCTTCACAAATCCCGTAATAAGGTTCACCAAAGTGGTTTTCCCGCTTCCGTTGGGGCCGATAACGCCCAGAAGTTGTCCTTCCTGAAGGTCAAAATCCATATCTGAAACAGCGGTTACACCGCCGAAGGTTTTGGTCAAATTGGATACCCTGAGCAAGGGTGCCTGTTCCGTCATGATACGTTCACCCATCTTTCCATCTGCTGATATTTCCGTTGGATATAGGCAAAAATACCCTCGGGCATCCCCACCACAAAGACGACCAGGAACAGTCCATAAAAAACCATCCTCAAAGCACCGAGAGCCCTGAGCATTTCCGACAGAGGCACCAGGATAAAGGCCCCGATCAGGGGGCCGGCGAAGGTGCCTGTCCCCCCCACCACGGCGGCGGCCACCGGCATGATGGAATAGTCCAGAGCAAATCCGGGCATACCCGCAAACATATCCATATGGGTACCGAAGGCCCCGGCGAAACATCCCACACACGCCCCCAAAAAGAGAACCTGGGCCTTGTACCAGTAAATGTTAAGGCCCGCGCTCATGACGGAGCGATCATTGTCGCTGATTCCCTTGATCACCAGGCCGTAATCGGACCCCATGATCCGCCGAAATCCGAAGAGCGTCGCCAGAAGCGCCAGTTGAATAATAAACAGGGCTGTCAGCTGGTTGGGGAAAGGCGTAAGCCCCGTCAGTCCTTCCGTCCCGCCAAGGATTCGCGTGGCCTCCACCAGCCGGCTCAGCATGAGGGGCAACACGAGGGTCACCATGGCGAAATAAATGCCGCGAAGCCGCAACACGGGCAGCAACAGGACCGTACAGATCAATCCTCCCCCGATGGTGGCAATGGGTATGGTCAAAATGGGCGGAAATCCCGCGTAGTAGTTGAGCGAACCCGCCAAATAGGAGCCGATCCCGAAAAAAAGGGCCTGCCCCAATGAAAGAAGTCCTGCGCTCATGAGCATATCCCAACTCATGGCCAACAACGCATAGACGGCCGTCGATATAATGACTTCTCGCCAGTAATCGCTGAGCATGGGCGAAAAACAGAGGAGGCCCACCACGGGAATGGCCCCCGGAATCGCCAGATAAAGCATTTCCCGGTAGCTTGTGAGGGCGAATATGTCCGCCGAGCGGGCTTTGACGCCACGATCAATTCGTTCCTTACGCTTTTTCATGAAACTCTCAATAAGCCTTGTCAAACTCAGGCATACAATTAACTTTAGTTCACTTTAGGCACTTTAAACTTTAGGCACTTTGACAACTATATTCTCTCTTCAAGTTCTTTCTGGTGGCTGAAAAGTCCGGATGGCTTGACCACCAGCACGATGGCGATGGCGATGAGGCTCACCAGCATCATCCAGTGGGGTTCCAAATAATTGGCCGTAAAGGTCTGAGAATACCCGATCACCACACTGGCCACCAGGATGCCCACGGTGCTTCCCAACCCCCCCACGATACACACGGCCAGGGCGTTGATCAATACCTCGTACCCCCCTTCCACCGCAATGGTTCCCAGGGGCAGGATCACTACTGCCGCTATGGCCGCCAAGGCGCACCCCAGGGCCATGCTAAGCCCCCCCACCAGGTCGGCATCAATTCCAAACGTCAGCGCCGTCCGCTCATCCTGGGCAATGGCCCGAAAAGCCAAGCCCGCCCGGGTGTGGTTGGTAAAGAGGTACAGACCGAGAGTCAAACCCACGGCTATGAGGCCGATAATCATCCGCTGGTAGTCGACGTACACATCGCCGATACTGAAGCTGCCGTCGATAAAAACAGGCAGGGTATAGCGAAAGCCTACAAAATCAAAATACCGGAACAGCTCCATGATGGCCAGACCCAGGCCAAATGTAGCCATGACCTCGGATAGGGGCATGCCCTTGATTCGCAGGATTATACCATAGTAGATGGCCAGACCCATCAGCGCCGCCAGCACAATGGCAATCAAAACGGCAAGGAGGTAAGGGATCCCAAGAGTGTTTAAGAGTATCCACACGGAAAATCCGGAAAAAATATAGACCGCCCCGTAAGCGAAGTTGGCCACGCCGCTGATGCCGAACGTCAGGTTGAACCCCATGGCCAGAAGGGCCAGGATTGCACTGTTGACAAAACCGTAAATGAGTGTACCTAAGAGCATGGAAGTTCCTTTTTTGAAGGGTTCAGTTTTCAGTTGTCAGGGTGCAGTGCGCGCTTCTCCTGACAACTGACAACTGATAACTGACAACTTATTTTAGACTCTTGAGGCCTTCGGGCAATTGGATCTTGCCTTCTGCCACGGACGGGGGGTAGACGATGACGCGTTTTCCCGGCTCTTGCCACTGAATCATGCAGCCCAAGGCTTCCACTTCCGGGTTGCTGCCATAGATCACTTGGTGATCCTTTCCGAACTTGATACGGCCCATGGCACCCTGACGGTCTGTTTTTTCCAGTGCTGCCACCACTTTGTCGCCGTTGACAGATCCTGCCCGTTCAATAGCCTCTTTCAGCATATAGATCATCTCGTAGGCAGGCGCCGGTGAATGGCCCGCTTCAATGGGCTTTCCGTATTTTTTCTGGTATTTTTCGTAGAACTCAACGGATTTAGGAACCTTTGGAACCGGAATGTTGCCGATTTCAAAAATGCAGTTCATGGCCCCCGCAATTTTGCCGTCAAAGGTTTTCCAGGCCGCCGGACCGGCAAGGGGTGAAATAAAACCGGCCATCAAGGCGGGGATATGCATGGTCTTCCACTGTTTCACCAGAATCCCGCTCTGGGGCATATCAAAAATGGGCAGAATCACCTGAGCACCCTTGGCTTTCGCTTTCATGAGCCCGGCGGAAAAATCCGACGACCCCGTGGGATATTGCTGGCGACCCACCACCTCCCACCCCATCTTATCAAAAACCAGTTTTTTCATGAGGTCGCCGGTCTTTCTGGCCCAGGCCACATCCTGGTTCATGATAAAGACCTTGTTGAAACCGAATTCCTTATTCAGGTAGGCCATGGTACCGCCCAGGTATTTGATAAGATAGACCGCGTTCAGGCAGGCCCTGAAGGTGTATTTGTACTTGTCATAGTTTGTCATCACCTTTTTCTGCATGCCCGGGGACATGGCCGTTCCAAGAATCATGGGGATCTTGTATTGACCCACCACATCCATGCAGGCGATAGCGCACTCGGACCTGAATGATCCGAAGACAATAAAATCCGCCTTGTCTTCCAGGATTAATTTTTTGTGGGCTCGAATCACATCGCTCACGGGAACACCGGGCTCCGCCCCCCGGGCATCAATGGCCACAACTTTAAAGGGGCGCATTTCACTGCCCACTTTGACGCCGCCCGCTTTGTTGATTTCATCCACGGCCATGTTGACACAGGCAAGCCCTTCCTTGCCTTCAAGGAACCCCAGTGATGTGGGCACCCCGAGGATGATGGGTTTGGCGGCATATGAACTCTGAACCGGAACCAGCAAAGCTACCATTAGAAACATCACAACAGACAGAAAACAGACACTCTTTTTCATGGACTCCCTCCTCATCAATAAAAGATTATGGGTATCAGTCAAGGACCCTCCGTCCTTTGATCACCTTCTCAAAAATCCTGGTTCTACAATGCCGAATCAAACAACCGGCCGATCTGTTTCATGAAAATTTGCAGGTCGGCGAGATCGTCTCCGGTAATGATATCATACATGCGGCCGTAATCGATCTCCCAGTACCGGTGTACCAGCAGATTTCGAAAGCGAGCCATTTTGGCCAGTCTCGAAGCCACCTCCTGGTCTATCAACTGATGCTCGCCAAGTAGTTTAAAACACCCGGCATATTCCTCGGGAACCTGGTTGAGTGTTTTTGCCGCCACATGAAGGCAGGTATCGATGGCCGCCTCGGCAGCCACAATGAGCCGAAAACCGGCAATGTCCTGGCTGTCCCTGTCTTTCAGAAATTCGGCGCGGGGCATGGCGGCAAACTGCCTCAGCCGTTCGATGGATTCCCGAATGTCCCTGAATTTGGCGTAGACCTTTTCCATATGTATGGCGGTCATGCCATAGCCTCCAACATATATTTTCGTCTGAGGGGCGCCATATCCAGATAGGTCCTTGCCACGCGGGTCATGAAACCAACCATGACGCTTTCATCCCGCACAAATAAGAGTCGACCCCTGATCACATGATAACAAAAAGAAATAGGCGCCCAATTGATGACTTTGGCTTCAACCGGAAAAGGATGGCACAACCCTTTTTCAATCTCTTGGGAAAGCCCGCATTCATAATCCCAAAAATCGGTTGACCCGACACCCTTGACAAAGACACCCAAATCAATGTCCCGAAAAAAAGCCCCATCCAGAAAGGAACCATAGAGAAAGGCAAACAAAACCCTCTCATCCTGCTTGACCACCCTTGCGATCATTTTTGTCAGATCTCGTCGCTGCTCCTCACCGAGAGTATGGCATTTTGTCCTCATCGTGTAAGCGCCTCCCATGGTGGTGGCAGATTTCTATCATTTTGAGGCAACCTGGGTCAAGGAACAAAATCCCGGCGCGACAAAGTGTTTTCAACGTTTCGAGGCGCTGGATTTCACAAATGCCTTCTGTTGCCAGAACACACGGCTGCTTGCCAGCAGGGCGGCGCCAACGGCCAGGTCCAAAACAACCACCCCGACCAGGACGGCAAAGGAGGTGTGCGCCAACCGGGACAGAACTGCACCGGCAACAATCATGAGGAAAAGAAGGACAAAAAAGCCGGGACTGAAGAACTGCCAGATCCTGGGATGCCTCAAACTCGAAATGCGTTCCAGATTATTTTTGCAGCTCCTGGAGAAAAGAAATTTCCCCTTGA